>DATBGF010000171.1:0-1536 GCA_036558145.1 Acidimicrobiales bacterium | reverse complement strand
ACGAGGTGGTCGCCACCCTCACCCCGCGAGACGTCCGTCGGCTGGTCGAGGGCTTCGGGCCGGCGTCGTCGCAGGACCGCGCCCGGGCGGTCGCCGGGATCCGGAGCGACCCGTTCACCTACGTGGGCGGGTGCTCCCCGGAAGGCCAGGCCCGCGCCGTGGTCGCCGTCTGGCTGGCCGCACAGGGCTCGCCGGGGAACGAGGCGCTGGTCCGCCGGGTGATCCACGACGATCCGTACGGCTTCCACCGGTGGACGGCGACGGCGACGCCGGGGGGGGCGGCCACCACGGGATTCGACTTCCAGGGCCCGAGCCAGTGGGAGCTGCCGGGCGACGGCTTCGCCGACGACTCGTACTCGGCCGTCATCTGGCCGAAGGCGGAGGTCAACCTGGCGGCGCAGCTCCTCTCCCGGCCCGACCGCGAGGTCGGTGCGACGATCCGGGCGAACTGGGATCGGCTGACCGATCCGGCCACGCCCACGTCGGACCTCGTGGCGCTGTTCCACCTCACGCCGTTGCCCACGCTCGAGCAGCAGGGACGCGCCCTCGGCATGTCGAACGCGGAGATCGCGGACTCCCTGGGCGGGTCCTACGACGTCCCGTGCCGGTGAACACGCGCGTCGCGGAGGGGTCCGCCCCCGCCCATCCCCGTCGGGCGGTCCCCGGCCTGCTGGCCCGCCCGACGGCACGGACCATGCCGTGGCTCCCACTCGTGCTGGCCGGTGCGGCGGCCGTCCTCCTGGCCGCGACCCAGGACCGCGATCGCCTGCTGGTGCTGCGGCTGGACGAAGTGATCCTCGCGGTGGGAGCCGCGTTCCTGCTCGACGATCCCACCGAGGAGACCCTGGCCCACGTGCCCACCTCGCTCCTCCGGCGGCGCGCCGTTCGCGTCGCCCTGGCCGTGCCGCTTCTCTCCCTCGCGTGGTGGCAGGCCCTCGCCGTGGCCCCGGCCGGTGCGGCGTTCGAGACGCCGGTCCCCGGGTGGCCCCTGACCCTCGAGATTGCGGCGCTGGTCGCGTGGGCCCTGGCGCTGTCAGCGGGGCTCTCGCGATGGGTGCCCGAGCGGTTCGGCGGGGTCGTGGCCGGCCCGACCCTGGCGGTGCTGGTCGCGCTCTCGGTCCTGCTCCCCGAGCGCCTTCGGCTCTGGGTGTCCCCGGAGGAACCCCTGTGGCACCACGCCCACCGGCTCTGGGCGGTCGCGCTGACGATCGGCGTGGCGCTGTTCGTCTGGTGGAGCCGGGACCCGTGGCGCCGCAGGTGGGTGCGGCGCCCGCCGTGAGGCCCCGCCGGCCTCAGGACGCCCGGCGGCGCACGTAGTCCCGGACCACGAACTCGCCGAGCCCCTCGTCCTGCCCCGCCGCCTGGAAGACGCGCCCGTTGGTCAGGCGTGCCAGGCGCTCCATGAACCCGGCCAGCCCCGGTGTGTCCTCCAGCATGAACACGTTGAGCGTGACGCCCTGCTTCGCCAGGCGCATCGCTTCGCGAAGCGTCGCCTCGATCGTCTCGCGGACCGGCGGCCAGTTGAACTCGGCGATG
>DATBGF010000170.1:0-5659 GCA_036558145.1 Acidimicrobiales bacterium | reverse complement strand
TTGGAGGGGATGCAGTCGAGCAGGTGGGCGGCGCCGCCCACGATGTCGCGCTCGATCATCGTGACCTCCGCCCCCAGCCGGGCAGCCGTGGTGGCGGCCGTGTTGCCGGCCGGTCCCCCACCGATGATCACGAAGCGCAAGGGCATGTCACCAGGTTACGGCGATCCGGGTTCTAGGGCCTGTCCTGTGTGTCCGGTGTGCGGATCTCCGAGCCAGGGGCGTCGCTCGGCGTGCCGGGCCGACGCAGGAACCCACCAGCGGTTTCAATGTCGGTCCGGTGCGGCGAGCGGCGTCATCTGGCCGGAGAGGCGTGCGCCATGGCATGTAGGACAGGCCCTAGCCCTCGATCTCGAACAGCTCGCGCAGCGCGGCCACCAGCCGGTCGCCGCGGGCGCTGCCCGCCGCGTCCTTCAGCACCACGGTGGGCTGGTGGAGCAGCTTGGCCACCAGGCCCTTGGTCACGGCCTCGACCAGCTCGAGCTGGCGGGGATCCAGGTCGTCGTAGCGGCCCCGGAAGCGCTCGAGCTCGGCCGAGCGCACGGACTCGGCCCGCTGGCGCAGCGCCACGATCATCGGCGCCACCTCCCGGGCGGACGTGTCGCCGAGGTAGCGCTCGATCTCCTGCTCGATGATCGCCTCGACCGCGACCACCTCGCGCCGGCGCTCGGCGATGCCCGCGGCTGCGAAGCGGCGCAGGTCGTCCATGTCCAGCAGGGTCACGCCCGGGACCTCGCCGGCGCCGGGATCGACGTCGCGGGGCATGGCGATGTCCACGACCAGCAGGGGACGGTCCGGGCGGCGGGCCATGATCGGCTCGATGTCGGCCCGCTCCACCACCGGCACCCGCGACCCGGTCGAGGTGAGCAGGAGGTCGGCCTGGGCCAGGTGCTCGGGCAGCTCGGCCAGCGCGACCTGCTCGCCGCCCACCCGCGCCGCCAGCTCTGCGGCCCGGGCCGGCGTGCGGTTGGCCACCAGCAGGCGGCCGGCGCCGGCGCCCGCCAGCGCCACGGCCATGCCCTCGCCCATCTCGCCCGCCCCGAGCACGAGCACGGTCTTGCCCGCGACGCTGCCCAGCCGCTCTCCGGCCATGGCCACCGCGGCCTGGGAGACCGAGGTGATGTGGCGGGCGATGCCGGTCTCGGTGCGGGCCCGCTTGCCGGCCTCGAGCGCGTGGCGCAGCAGGAGGTTCAGGGCGGGACCGGCGGTGCCCTCGGTGCGGGACCGCTCCCAGGCCAGCTTGACCTGGCCCTGGACCTCGCTCTCGCCCAGCACGGCGGCGTCGAGCCCCGCGGTCACCGACATCAGGTGCGAGACCGCCGCGGTGTCGTAGTGGACGTAGAGGTGGTCCGCGAACTCCTCGGGGGGCAGGTAGGAGAAGTCGGCGAGGAAGCCCCGGATGTCGCTGTAGGCGCCGTGGAAGCGCTCGGCGACCGCGTAGACCTCGGTGCGGTTGCACGTCGACAGGACCAGGGCCTCGCTGATGTTCGGCCGGGTGCACAGGTCGTGCAGGGCCTTGGGCAGCTGGCCGTCGCTGATGGCCATCCGCTCGAGCAGGTCGAGCGGAGCCGTGCGGTGGTTCAATCCGATGACGACGACAGACACGCGCGCAAGCGCTCCTTGGCAGCTTCGAGCCGACCGGCTCGTACCAGGTCAAGGATCCCCGAGTCGAGCGCCCGACGCCAATCGAGCTCCTCGGTCCCGAGGCCTTGGGCTTGGACCTCTTTTCTGGCTTCTCCCAACAGGCCGATCAGCTGGTCGTATTCCGGGCCCAGCTCCTCGGCCAAGCGTTCCCGCAACCATGATGCCACGGCCGGGCTGTGTCCGCTCGTGGAGATCGTGACCAGCAGCCGTCCCTGCCGTACGCGGGCGGGGAGGACGGCGCTACATCGGGCGGGGTCGTCGGCCGCGTTGACCCATATCCCGGACTCTTCGCCCTCGTCGTACACGGTCTGGTTGACCTCGGGATCGCCTGTCGCGGCAACCACGAACCTATGGCCTGCCACGTCACCTCGACGGTACGGACGCCGCAGGATCGTCAGCACCTGCTGGCCCTTGTCCCCGGCTTCGAGCTCGTTGGCGATGTCGGTCAGGGCCGGGTCGATCTCGGGAGCCACGACGGTGACGCGGGCGCCGGCCTCCAGCAGTCCCCGCACCTTGCCCACGGCCACCCGGCCCCCGCCCACGACCAGGCAGTTCCGCCCGTCGAGGACCAGGTTCACCGGGTAGACCGGGTGCTCGACCGGCACGGCGCGCCCGTCAGCCCAGCGGTGGGACGGCCCCGGCGGCCGTCACCCGGCTGCTGTTGGCGCCGGCCCCGGCCTCCGCCCCGGCCTTGCGCTGCTGGTAGAAGCTGAGGATCTGCAGCTCGACCGCCAGGTCGACCTTGCGCAACGACACGTCGGCGGGCACCGACACGATCGTCGGGGCGAAGTTGAGGATGGAGCTGACGCCGGCCTCGATCATGCGGTCGGCCACCTCCTGGGCGGCCGACGCGGGCGTGGCGATGATCCCGATGGCGATCTGGTGCTCGGCGGCGATCTCGCCCAGCTCGTCGATGTGGCGCACGGTGATCCCGTTGATCATGGTCCCGACCACCCGCGGGTCGGCATCCACGAGCGCGGCCACCGGGAAGCCCCGGTCCCCGAAGCCCGCGTAGTTGGCCAGGGCGTGGCCCAGGTTGCCGACCCCGGCGATCACCACGTGCCAGTCCTTGGTGAGGCCCAGTTCGCGCGACATCTGGAACAGGAGGTACTCGACGTCGTAGCCGACGCCCCGGGTGCCGTAGCTGCCGAGGTAGCTGAGGTCCTTGCGGACCTTGGCCGCGTTCACGCCCGACAGCTCGGCCAGCCGCTCGGAGGAGATCGTGGGCGTGCCGTCGCCCGCCGCCTCCAGCAGGCTGCGCAGGTACAGCGGCAGCCGGGCCACGGTGGCTTCCGGGATCTTGCGCGCCTGCCGCTTGGAACCGCTGCCCGTGCCGTCAGCCATCGGCCGGGATGCTACCGCTGCTTGTTCACGTGCTCACAAGCGAGGCCCCTGGCCTGCACTTCTGCCCTCGCGTCACCGTGCGCGTCGCCCGCGCCACCGCACCGATCAGTAACCGGGCGGCGGGACGAACCCGCCCAGGAGGTGCTCCAGGTGCCCGGCCACCGCCACCGCGGTGCGGTCCGCGAGGTAGGGGGCGATCACCTGGACGCCCACCGGCAGCCCGTCCGGCGTGCGGCCGACCGGCGGCACCGCCACGGGGAGGAGCAGCGCGCCGATGGCTCCGTTCCAGCCGATGCCGTCGAGGTAGGACCGCTCCACGCCGTCGACCATGAGGGTGCGGGTGGTCATCTCCGTCTCGGTGTCGTGGGGGAACGCGGCCGTGGGCATCACCGGGGCCAGGAGCACGTCGTGGTCCTCGAAGAAGGCGGCGAAGCGGGCCCGCAGCTGCTGGCGGTGCTCGTTGGCCGCCAGCCAGTCCCGGTGCCGGGCGGTGATGGCGCGCAGGCTGCGGACGGCCGGGTCCTCGCCCTCGGCGACCGGCGTGCCGTCGGCTGCGGCGGCGAAGCCGGCGAACGTGTCCTGGTCCAGCCGGGCGAACAGGAGCGGCAGCACCAGGCGCCCCCACAGGCCGATCAGCTCGTCCAGGCCGGCGGGCGGTGCGACCGTGCTCAGCCTTGCCCCGGCCTCGCGCAGGGCCGCGGCCGCGCCCTCCAGGGCCACCGTCGTGTTGCGGTCGACGGGCACGGCCGGATCCTCGAACCAGGTCGCCACCCGCAGCCCGGCGAGTGCCCCGCCGTTGCGGGGCGGCGGCAGCTCCAGCCGCCAGGCCGCGGCGTCGGCGGGCGCCGGTCCGGCCAGCACGTCCAGCCCGAGGTCCAGGTCGCTCGCGCTGCGCCCCATCGGGCCGACCACGTTCACGTCCGCGACCGTCAGCGACCCGGGCGGGCCCGGGATGTGGCCCCGCGGCGGGACGATCCCCCAGCTGGGCTTGAGGCCGAAGACCCCGCAGAAGTGGGACGGGTTGCGGATCGATCCGCCGATGTCGCTGCCCAGCTCGAAGCCGGTCAGGCCCGCAGCCAGCGCGGCCGCCGAGCCGCCGGACGATCCTCCGGGCGTGCGGTCGAGGGCGTAGGGGTTGTTGGTGCGGCCGTAGACCTCGTTGTAGGTCTGGAGGTCACCGGCGTAGAGCGGCAGGTTGGTCTTGCCGAAGATGACGGCGCCCGCGTCCTTCAGCCGGGCGACGGCATCGGCGTCGCGGTCCGGGACGTGGGCGGCGAGCTCGGGCGCGCCGGAGGTGGTGACGATGCCCTCGGTCTCGAAGGCGTCCTTCACGGTCATGGGCAGGCCGTGGAGCGGGCCCCACGACTCGCCCCGGGCGTGCGCCGCGTCGGCCTCGGCCGCCCGGGCCCGGGCCCGCTCGGCGTCGAGGGCGACGACGCTGTTGACCGGCCCGTCCACGCGCTCGACGCGGTCGAGGTAGTGGTCGAGCAGCTCGACGCTCGACACCTCGCCGGCCGCCAGCATGCGGGTCAGCTCGGTCGCCGGCAGGAAGTGGACGTCAGCCATCGGCGCGCAGCTCTCTCTTCAGGACCTTGCCCGTGACCCCGTGGGGCAGGCGGTCGACGAACTCGATGCTGGAGGGACACTTGTAGCGGGCCAGCAGGCGCCCGACGTGGGCGACGAGCTCGGCCTCGCTGGGCCGGTCTGCGGGCGCCGGCACGACGAAGGCCTTGACCGCCTCGCCCGACTGCGGGTGCGGCACCCCGACCACGGCGACTTCCTTGACGCCGGGATGGGTGCCGAGCGCCTCCTCGACCTCGGCGGGGAAGACGTTGAACCCGGACACGATGATCACGTCCTTGGCCCGGTCCACGAGGGACAGGAACCCGTCGTCGTCCACCACGGCGACATCGCCCGTGCGCAGCCACCCGTCGGGCGTGAGCGCCGCCGCGGTGGCCTCCGGGTCGTTCCAGTAGCCCGGGAAGATGTTGGGCCCCCGCACCCAGATCTCGCCCGGGTCGCCCACCAGCGCGTCCTCGCCGGTCTTGTCCACCAGGCGCATCTGGACGCCGGGCAGCGGCACCCCGATGCTGCCGTCGGGCGCCCCGTGGCCGAGTCCGCTGGTGACGGCGGGGGAGGCCTCGGTGAGCCCGTATCCCTCGGTCACGTCGACGCCGAACCGGTCCCACACGGCCCGGCGCACCTCCGGATCGAGCGCCGCCGCCCCGGACACGGCGATGCGCACACTTTCGAGCGCATCGTGGCTTGCCTCGTCCTCGGGCAGCGCGGCCCAGGCCTTCCACATGGTGGGCACCCCGGTGAGCACGGTCACCTTGTGCTGCGCCACGAGGTCGAGGCAGGCCCGGGCATCGAAGCGGTCCACGAGCACGACCGAGCTCCCGACGGCCAGCGCCTGGCCCAGCAGCGCGTTGAGCCCGAACACGTGGAACATCGGGATGACGCACAGCGACACATCGTCGACGTCGTCCGGCCTAGCCGGGTTGGCCAGGATCTGGCGGATGTTGGACACCAAGTTCCCATGGGTCAACATCGCCGGCCGCGGCGCCCCAGCGGTCCCGCTGGTGAACAGCAGGACGGCGAGATCGTCCTCGCCCCGCTCGACGATCGGCTGGTCATGCCCGCCTTCGGCTGTTCCGCCTGCGCCTTCGCGCTC
>DATBGF010000169.1:0-7558 GCA_036558145.1 Acidimicrobiales bacterium | reverse complement strand
GACCCCACGGCGCCCTCGGCCACAAGACACCCGCCAGCCGTCTCCACGACGACTGACCAACGTCACTAGGAACTACAGCTAGGCGTGCGCTGAGGGCTCAGGTGGCGTAGCCGTCGGGGTTCCCGGACTGCCAGCGCCAGTGGTCGGCGGCCATGTCGTCGAGGGTGCGGGTGGCTTGCCAGCCCAGGCGCTGGTGGGCGGCGGAGGGGTCGCAGTAGCTGGTGGCGATGTCGCCGGGGCGGCGCTCGACGACCTTGTAGGGGATCTGCTGGCCCACGGCGCGGGACGCGGCGGCGATCACCTCCATGACCGTGTGGCCCGTGCCGGTGCCCAGGTTGAGGGGGATGCAGCCGGCCAGGTCGGGCAGGGCCTGCAGGGCGGCGACGTGGCCGACCGCGAGGTCGACCACGTGGATGTAGTCGCGGACGCCGGTGCCGTCGGAGGTGGGGTAGTCGTCGCCGAACACCCGGACGAACGGGTGGCGGCCCGCGGCGACCTGCATCACGAACGGCATCAGGTTGTTGGGGATGCCGACAGGATCCTCGCCGAGGCGGCCGCCGGCGTGGGCGCCCACCGGGTTGAAGTAGCGCAGCGACAGCATCTGCCAGCGGTCGTCGCTGGCCGCCAGGTCGAAGAGGATGTCCTCGATCATGAGCTTCGTGCGGCCGTACGGGTTCGTGGCGGAGCGCCGGGACCCCTCGGTGATCGGGACCTGCTGGGGATCGCCGTAGACGGTGGCCGACGACGAGAACACCAGGCGGCGGACGCCCGTCATGTCCATCGCCCGCAGGAGGGACGCGGTGCCGCCCACGTTCACCGAGTAGTAGCGCAGCGGCTTGGCCACGGACTCGCCCACGGCCTTGAGCCCCGCGAAGTGGATCACCGCGTCCACGCCTCCGGCCAGGATCTCGGCCAGCCGCTCCGTCTCGGCGATGTCGAGGCGGTGGCGGCTCAAGGTGCCGGTCCCGCCGCCGGGCGGGGCGACCTCGGCCACCCGGTCGAGCGCCACCGGGCTGGAGTTGGAGTAGTCGTCGACCACGACGACGTCCCACCCGGCCGTGAGCAGCTCGATGGCCGTGTGGCTGCCGATGTAACCGGCGCCCCCCGTGAGCAGCGCGGTCCCTCTGGTTCCCTCGGTCACCCGACCACGGTGGCACACGCGGCCGTGCGGGGGACAGGCTGGCGCCCGTGAGCACCGACACCTATGCCGCCTTCCCGCACCTGCGCTTCGACCGGCCCAGCGACGGGGTGCTGCGCATCACCCTCGACGGTCCCGGCCTCAACGCCGTCGACCACGACGTCCACCGGGAGCTGGCCGACGTGTGGCTGGCCGTGGACCGCGATCCCGACACCCGCGTGGCGCTGATCCAGGGGGCGGGCAAGGCGTTCTCCGCGGGCGGCAGCTTCGAGCTGATCGACTCGCTGACGTCGGACCACGCGGTGCGGACCCGCGTGCTGCGCGAGGCCCGGGACCTCGTGTTCAACGTCATCAACTGCTCCAAGCCGGTGGTGTCCGCCCTGCACGGGCCGGCGGTGGGGGCCGGGCTGGTGGCGGGGCTCCTGGCCGACGTGTCGGTGGTGGGCCGCAGCGCCCGCATCATCGACGGGCACACCCGCCTCGGCGTGGCCGCGGGTGACCACGCGGCGCTGTGCTGGCCGCTGCTGTGCGGCATGGCCAAGGCCAAGTACTACCTGCTCACCTGCGACACCCTGACCGGCGAGGAGGCCGAGCGCATCGGCCTGGTCTCGCTGTGCGTGGACGACGACCGGGTGCAGGAGCGGGCCCTGGAGGTGGCGGTCCAGCTCGCCGGGGGCGCCCAGTCGGCCATCCGCTGGACCAAGCACACGCTCAACCACTGGTACCGGGGCCAGTCCGCCATCTTCGATGCATCACTGGCCTACGAGTTCCTCGGCTTCAGCGGCCCCGACGCCCGCGAGGGCCTCGCGTCCCACCGGGACAAGCGCGATCCGAGCTTCGACGGTCCCACCTCGGAGTAGGCGGATCAGCGGTCCCGCCACTCGGCGGCCGTGATCGACAACAGCACCGCCTCGACCGCGCCGCGGCGGTCGGTGGCCGGCAAGGTGAGCGTGCGCAGGGAAGGCGACGTCGTCCTCGGGGAGCGAGCACACCTCGTCCAGGCCGAGGGTGGCGAGCGCCTCACCCCAGCGCGGCAATGGTTACCCACGGCCCCAGACATCGGGATCGAAGCGCCAGCCCACCTCGACCGCGGGCAGCACCTCGGGCAGGAAGGTCGGCGCCGACAGGCCGCATTGCCCGTCCGCCCTGATGCTTGCGGATCGTCCGGCGGCAGGTCGAGCCGGTCGGTGGTCACGTCCGGCAGGGGACCGGCGACGGGCGGGTGCAGCGCGGACAGGTCAAGCTCGCTCACACCTCATCCTCGCGTGCCAACCTGGGGAGCGTGCCGGTCTGGGGAACGATCACGAGCGCGATCGACATCGAGCAGTGGGAACCCGCGTCGTGGATGGTGGTGGCGACCGGCGTGATCGCGCTGGCCGCGGTGGCGCTGGACGACGTGTGGCGCTGGTCGCGCAACGTCGTGACCATCGTGCATGAGGGCGGGCACGCGCTGGCGGCCGTGGTGACCGGCCGGCGGCTCACCGGGATCCGGCTGCACTCGGACACGTCCGGTCTGACCCTGTCGGTCGGGCGGCCGTCGGGACCGGGCATGGTGGTGACCACCGCGGCCGGTTACCTCAGCCCCTCGCTCATCGGGCTGGCCGGCGTGGCGCTGCTGGCTGCCGACCAGGTCACCGTGATGCTGTGGGGCGCGGCCGCGCTGCTGGTCGCCATGCTGGTCATGATCCGCAACGCCTACGGGGCGGCGACCCTCGTCGTGTGCGGAGGCGTCGTGGTGGGGCTCTCGCTGTACGCATCGCCCGGCACCCAGGCGGCGTTCGGGTACGCCATCACCTGGTTCCTGCTGTTCGGGGCCGTGCGGCCCGTGGGCGAGCTGTGGCGCCAGCGGCGCCGGCAGGAGGGCCGCTACTCCGACGCGGCCCAACTGGCCCGGATCACGCCGCTGCCCACCGGGGTGTGGGTGGCGTTCTTCGGCCTGGCCACGTTGGCGGCGCTGGCGGCAGGGGCCCTGCTGCTGCTGACCTGAGGGCATAGCCATCGACCGCGAGACCGCCGAGGCGCTCGACGCCGCGGATCCTCTGGCGCCGTTCGTGGCCGAGTCCGTCGTCGGCGATCCCGCCCTGGTGTACCTCGACGGCAACTCGCTGGGGCGCCTGACGCACCGGGCCCGGCGCCGGCTGGCCGAGGTGGTCGAGCGCGAGTGGGGCGACGGGCTGGTCGGCTCCTGGGAGCAGTGGATCGAGCTGCCGCGTCGCGTCGGCGACGCCATCGCCCGTGACCTGGTCGGCGCCGAGCCCGGCGAGGTGATCGTGGGCGACTCCACCACCGTGTGCCTCTACAAGGCGGCGGAGGCCGCCGTGGCCGCCCGGCCGGCCGCGACCGCGCTGGTCACCGACGACGACAACTTCCCCACCGACCGCTACGTCCTGGAGGGGATCGCCGCCCGCCACGGCCTGGAGTACCGCGAGGTGGCGAGCGATCCGGTCGAGGGGCCCGACGCGGGCACGCTGGCAGGCGCACTCGACGGCGCCGCGCTGCTGTGCCTGTCCCACGTCGCCTACCGGTCCGGGGCGCTGGCCGACATGGCCGCGCTCACCCGCCTGGCCCACGACCACGGCGCGCTGGCGCTGTGGGACCTCTCCCACTCGGTCGGCGCGGTGCCGGTGGACCTCGCCGGCACGGGCGCCGACCTGGCCGTGGGCTGCACCTACAAGTACCTCAACGGCGGGCCGGGGGCCCCGGCCTTCGGCTACGTCCGCCGCGAGCACCAGGCCGTGCTGCGCCAGCCCGTGTGGGGCTGGTTCGGCCGGCGCGACCAGTTCGGCATGGGCCCGGGTTACGACCCGGCCGAGGGCATCGACGCCTGGCTGACCGGCACCCCCGCGGTGCTGGGCCTGGTGTGCGTGGAGGAGGGCGTGGCCCTGCTGGCCGAGGCCGGGATCGACCGGCTGCGGGCCAAGGGCATGGCGCTCACGTCGCTCATCGTGGAGGAGGCCGACGCCGCGCTGGCACCGCTCGGCTTCACGCTCGCCAGCCCGCGCCCGGCTGACCGGCGGGGCTCGCACGTCGCCCTGGCCCACCCGGACGGCCGCCGCATCTCCCGGGCGCTGCGGGAGCGGGCGGGCGTGGTGCCGGACTTCCGGGCGCCGGACCGCATCCGGCTGGGGCCCGCGCCGATCTCCAGCCGCTTCACCGACGTATGGGACGCGCTCGACCGGCTGCGAGCCCTCGTGGCCTCGGGCGACCACGCGACGCTCGGCCCGGATTTCCGTAGGGTCGTGTAACACCCCGCGGGTACGGTCCGGTCATCGACACCGACACGCGCACCCGCTTCCGTGAGCTGCACGCTTCGGGGATCTTCGTCATCCCCAACCCCTGGGACGTCGGCTCGGCCACCATCCTCGTGGAGATGGGCTTCCCGGCCCTGGCCACGACCAGCAGCGGCCACGCCATGTCGCTCGGCCGCACCGACGGCGAGGTGACCCGCGACGAGCTGGTCGACCACGTGGCCACGCTGGCCCGGGCCGTCGACGTCCCCGTCCACGTCGACGCCGAGCGCTGCTTCTCCGACACGCTCGAGGGCGTGGCCGAGACCGTGCACCTGCTGGCCGGCGCCGGCGCCGCGGGGGTGTCCATCGAGGACTGGGACCGGGCGACCGGTGCCACCGACCCGCTGGACCAGGCCGCCGCCCGCGTCGGCGCGGCGGTGGGCGCCGCCCGCGAGCACGGGGTGGTCATCACCGCCCGGGCCGAGAACCACATCCGGGGCAACCCGGACCTCGACGACACGATCGCCCGCCTCCAGGCCTACCGGGACCAGGGGGCCGAGTGCCTCTACGCCCCCGGGCTGGCCGATCTCGACGAGATCGCCCGGCTGGTGCGCGAGGTGGCGGCGCCGGTCAACGTGCTGGCCCGCCCCGACGGCCCCTCGGTGGCGGAGATGGGCACGGTCGGGGTGCGGCGGGTGTCCACCGGCGGCGGCCTGGCGCGCTACGCCTACGACGCTCTGCGGCGGGCCGCGCGCGAGCTGCAGGACGAGGGCACCTCGACCTACGCGAGCCGCTGAACCCCCCACTACACGCGCATCGGGCGTCCCTACGGTGCGCGAAGATGGGGCTTGTTCCGCTGGGGAATGGGCAGGAAGTACTCCGTCGCGTAACGACTGCCGTACCCACGCGGGCGCGCTCACCCCCGTCATGTGCCCCGCCAGGAAGGCGAAGATCATGCGTCGCATCCCCATCCGCCTGAAGCTCGCGGCGGCACTCGCCGTGCCCTTGTTGGCCCTGGTGGCGGTGGTGGGGGTCGAGGTCAGCTCGGCGGCCCAGCATGCCGACGAGGTCAGCGAGCAGGCGGCGCTGGCCCGCGCCGCGGTCGGTCCCGGCGGTGTGATCACCCGGCTGCAGAGCGAGCGCACCTGGGCCGCGGTCGAGCTGACCGGGGCGGACGCCCTCGGCATCACCGCGCCGGTCGAGAGCTATCCCGAGACCCGGGCCGCCACCGACGAGGCCCTGGACAGCTTCAAGCGCCAGACCGAGGAGGCCGATCCCGCGGTGGCGGCGGCGTTCGCCCCCGCGTTCGAGGGCCTCGAGGGGCTCGACGCGCTGCGGGCCGACATCGACAACAACATCGCCACGTCGCCCACCTACCGCACCTCGAACAACCAGGCGTTCGCGGACGAGATGTACGCCCGCTACATCGCGATGATGCGGCCGCTGTTCGACGCCACCGACCAGGTGACGCTGACCATCGACGACAAGACCCTGCGGGACGGCGCCCAGCTGGTCAACATGACCAGCCGCACGATCGAGCTGTTCGTGGACATGGCCCGCATGCACCTGACCGTGGGGGCGCGGCAGGGCGGCATCAACGACCGCACCGAGATCGACGCGGCCGCCTCCCGCAAGGTCCTGTGGGACAAGTACAACGCCGCGCTGCTGGCCGCGAAGCCGCCCTTCGACGAGGTGATCGCCGACACCTATCCGACCGAGTTCAACCAGGGCTTCACCCACATGGTCGAGCGGGCCATGACCGGCGAGCTGGTCCCGACCACCGAGCTGATCCAGCCACTCACCACCACCAACTGGGGCGGCAACAAGGAGATGCGCGAGGAGATGGCGGCCGCGGTCCACCGCACGGCCGACGACCTCGTGGCCGACGCCCGCATGCGCGAGCGCGTGTTCGCCGGACTGGCCCTGGTGGCCCTGGTGGCCGCGTTCGTCCTGACCTGGCTGGTGTCGCGCTCGATCACCCGGCCGCTGCGGTCGCTCACGGCCCAGGCGAAGGCGATGGCCGGGGACCGGCTGCCGCGGGCGGTCATGGAGGTGCTGCAGACGCCCGTGGGCGAGGACGTCGCGGTGCCCCAGGTGGAGCCCGTCCGGGTCAAGACCCGGGACGAGGTCGTGGAGGTGGCCCAGGCCCTCAACACCGTGCAGGACACGGCACTGGGCCTGGCCGTGGAGCAGGCCGTGCTGCGCCGGAACATCGCGGACAGCTTCGTGAACCTGGGCCGGCGCAACCAGAACCTGCTGGTGCGCCAGCTCGACTTCATCACGTCGCTGGAGCGGGTCGAGACCGATCCCGACGTGCTGGCCAACCTGTTCCGCCTCGACCACCTGGCCACCCGCATGCGTCGCAACGCCGAGTCGCTGCTGGTGCTGGCGGGCGTCGAGCCGCCCCGCCAGTGGGTCAACCCCGTGCCCATCACCGACGTGGTGCGGGCCGCGCTGGGCGAGGTCGAGGACTACCAGCGCGTGGCCGTGCGGGACATCGACCCGGCCACCGTGGTGGGGTCCACGGCCGCCGACCTGGCCCACCTCATGGCCGAGCTCATCGAGAACGCCCTGGTGTTCTCGCCCGAGGACCACCTCGTCGACATCCGGGGCCACAACCGGGCCGACGGCGGCTATGTGATCGGGGTCATCGACACAGGCACCGGCATGCTGGCCGAGGCCATGGCGACCGCCAACCGCCGGCTGGCGGCGGCCGAGAGCTTCACCGTGGCCCCGTCCAAGTACCTCGGGCACTACGTGGCCGGGAACCTGGCCGCCCGCCACGGCATCCGGGTCAACCTGAGCCCCACGATCGGGACGCGGGGGACCACGGCCACGATCGAGCTGCCGGCGAGCCTGCTCCACCAGGCCGCGCTGCCCGCGGGGTCGCCGCCCGCGCCGCCGCTGGCCGCGGGACCGCCGCCCGGTCCGGCCCCGGCGCTGGAGCTGCCGGCCTAGGTCCGCTCGAACCAGGTCCGGGGGTTGCGGACCATCATCTCGTCGATCTGGTCGTCGCCGACGCCCCGGTCGAACAGGGCGGGCAGCACGTCGTTCGTGATGTGCAGGTAGTGCCAGTTGGGTGAGAAGGCCAGCAGGTTCGGATCGATCCAGTCGATGTAGCAGGACGCGTCGTGGGCCAGCACCATGCGCGACGACAGGCCCCGCCGGCACAGCTCCGCCACGGTGTCGA
>DATBGF010000168.1:0-2626 GCA_036558145.1 Acidimicrobiales bacterium | reverse complement strand
AGCGGATCCTCCGAGCGCGGGTTGTCGGATGTGAGCACGACCTGGTCGGCGAGGCGGACGGCCACCTCCCCCATGACCGGGCGCTTGGCGGTGTCGCGGTCCCCGCCGCAACCGAAGACAACCGTGAGGTGCCCATCATGGCTCACCAGTTCCCGCGCGGCGCGCAACGCCTGCTCGAGGGCGTCGGGCTTGTGCGAGTAGTCGACGATGACCGTGTAGGGCTGACCTGCGGCAACCGTCTCGAACCGCCCGGGCACCGGGGGCGCGGCGGACAGGCCGGCGGCGATCACCGGCGCCTCCAGGCCGAGGACCGTGGCGGCGGTGGCGGCGCCCACCGCGTTGGCCACGTTGAACCGGCCGGTCAGGGCCAGGTCGACCCGCTCGCCCCGCCAGCGGAACGAGGCGCCCTCGGGCCCCAGCGCGACGTCGGTGGCGTCGGCCAGGCCGTAGGGGTGCAGGGCCAGCTCGCCCCGAGCCTCGAGGGTGGCGAGCAGGCGCCGGCCCCAGGGATCGTCGGCACACACGACGGCGTGATCGCTGAAGGCGGGCGTGAAGAGGCGGGACTTGGCCGCGAAGTAGTCCTCCATCGTGGGATGGAAGTCGAGGTGGTCCTGCGACAGGTTGGTGAACACCGCGGCGGCGAAGCGGGTGGCGTCCACCCGGTGCAGCTCGAGGCCGTGGGACGACACCTCCATGGCCACCGCGACGACGCCCTCGGCCCGGTGGCGGGCCAGCAGCGCCTGCAGCTCGGGCCCCTCCGGGGTGGTCCGGGCCCCCGACAGGGTCCCCACCACCGCGCTGGGGCGGCCCGCGGCCGCGAACACCGAGGCGAGCAGGTGGGTCATCGTCGTCTTGCCCGACGTGCCGGTCACGCCCACGACGGTGAGCGAGCGGGACGGGTGGCCCCAGAACGCGGCCGCCACCGGTCCCATGGCGGCACGCACGTCCTCCACGACGAGCTGGGGCGCGTCGAGGTCGAGGACCCGCTCGACCAGGAGGGCGGCCGCGCCCGCAGCGAGGGCGACGGGCGCGAGATCGTGGCCGTCGGCGCGGCTGCCCCGCACGCAGCAGAACAGGGCGCCGTCGACCACGGCGGCGGTGTCGTGGACGACGGCGGTGAGGGCGGGGTCGCGCTCCGGGCCGGCGAGGCGGGCCCGGATGCCCTCGACCGCGCCGGCGAGGTCACTCAGGTGCACGGCGGTCAGTCCAGCAGGGGTGGCCCCTGCGCTGCCGGATCGGGCGGGGTCGCCGTCGTGTCCGGAGGGATCGCATCGGGATCGGGCACCGTCGTGGCCGTGGGGTCGGGCGCCACCGTCGTGGCCGTGGGGTCGCCGGGCACGATCGTGGTGCTGGGCGGGATGGTGGTCGGCGGCGCCGCCGGGGTGGCCCGCACCCGGTCGTGCTCGGGCTCGGGCAGCAGCGGCGCCCGGGCCGGCGTCCCGGTCGGGGCCACGCCCTCCTGGCGCAGGGCGTGGCGGCCGATCTCGGCGAACGCCGGCGCCGCCACCTGGGCCGCATACGGCGAGGTGGTGGGCTCGTCGATGACGACGATGATCGACAGCTTGGGATCGTCGGCCGGGATGAAGCCGGCGAAGGTCGAGATGTAGTGGTAGTTGCCCGCCTCGTCGGTGTAGCCGCCGCCCGGCTGGGGCTTGCGGGCGGTGCCGGTCTTGCCGGCGGCCGTGTAGCCGTCGATGGCGGCGGCCTGCCCGGTGCCCGAGGTGATCACCTGGGCGAGCATGCCACGCAGCTGGGCGGCGGTCGTCGGCGAGATCACCCGGTGCGAGTGGCCGGGCCCCACGTCGTGGCGCTCGCCGTGGCGGTCCACCGTGGCCCGGACCAGGGAGGGCGGGACGTACACGCCGTCGTTGGCGACGACGTTGTAGGCGAACAGCATCTGCATGGCGGTGACGGAGATCCCCTGGCCGATGGGGATCGACCCGATGGACGTGCCGGACCAGTGGTCGAGGTCGAGCAGCTCGCCGCTCTCCTCATGCGGCAGGCCGAGCCCGGTCGAGCGGCCGAAGCCGAACTTGCGGAGGTACTCGTCCACCTTCGTCGGCCCCAGGAGCTGGGCCACCTTGATGGTCCCGACGTTGGACGACTTGGCCAGGATGTCGGTCACGCTCAGCTGGCCCGCGTGGGAGTCGTAGTAGGTGTGGTCGGCCACCCGCAGGGCGCTGGGCACGTCCACGACGGTGTCCGGCGTGACCAGGCCCTCCTCCAGGGCCCCGGCCAGCGTGATCAGCTTGTTGACCGAGCCGGGCTCGTAGTTGGCGGTGACCGCCAGGTCGTTGCCGGTGTTGCCCACGATGCCGGTGTCGGGGTTGGTCTGGACGTTGGCCATGGCCAGGATCTCGCCGGTCTCGGGGTTGGAGACCACGGCGATGCCGCCCTGGCCGCCGGTCGCGGCCACCTGGCCGGCCAGGATGTTCTCGACCGCGTACTGCAGGCTGCCGTCCAAGGTCAGGATCAGGTCGTCGCCGGGCACCGCCGGGTCGATCTGGTGGCGGCCGGCGGGGATGGTGCGTCCGTCCGGGTCCCGCTCGACCAGCAGCCGACCCGGCCGGCCCGAGAGCCGGGCGTCGTAGGCCTCCTCGATCCCGGACAGGCCGTCGCCGTCCAC
>DATBGF010000167.1:0-22626 GCA_036558145.1 Acidimicrobiales bacterium | reverse complement strand
TCCCCGCGCTACGGCTGCACCTCGACTCGTACGCGGGGCCGGCGCCAAAGGCCGGGTGTTCGTCGGGGCGAAGGGTGCGACGATGCGCCGGGGCAACTTCCAGCCGATGTGGGCTAAGGCGCTCAAGAATGCGGGGCTGCCCCGGGGGTTCCACTTCCACGACCTGCGGCATACGGGTAACACCTGGGCCGCTGGGTCCGGGGCGAACCTCCGGGAGCTCATGCATCGGATGGGCCACAGCAGCATGCGGGCGGCCCTGATCTACCTCCATGCCAACCGGGGTGCGAGCAAGGCGATCGCCGCTGGTATCGACCGCCAGCTGGCCGAGGCGGCGGGCAAGAAGGACGCCAAGCGGGCCGAGGATGACGACCCTGCTGGCACGTAGCTGGCACGGTGGCGCCGATCGGGGTCCGGCGCGTGTCCGAGGGAGTGGCCAGAGAAGGGCTCTGACCAGGGCCGGGGGCGGGGAGAGCGGGTGACGGGAATCGAACCCGCATAGCCAGCTTGGAAGGCTGGAGCTCTACCATTGAGCTACACCCGCAGTGGGCACAGTGTGCGCAGACCCGCGGTCGTGGCGCCATACGGGTACTGTTTGCGGTGGTGGGCACGTGGCTCCGGGTCACGGGGCTGGTGGGCGTCGTCGTGGTGGTGGCGTGCTCTGGGTCGACCACTGGCGGGGGCCGTGACGGTGAGCTTGCGGTAGGGGAGCTGCGGGGGCAGGCGGGGAAGGAGCTGGCGCGGTTGGAGGCCGGCCTGGTGCCTGCGTCCGGGGGTGGGTGGGCGTTCGCGGCGGCTCCGGTGGCGGGGCAGGATCCGACCACCTGGGTGTACGCCACTTTGATCGGGACTGATGATGGGTCGGCCAGCCCGGATGATGTGAAGGGTGCGCTGAAGGCGGCGACCGAGGCGGCTACCGGGGCGGGAGGGGACCGGGCGGCTGCTTTCGCGGTCGTGCACGGGCTCGAGCATCCGCAGGCGAGCGCCGTGGCGCCGGCTGGGGCGGGGGAGCGGCTGCTGGCCGCGGCGCAGGTCCACGTGGATGCTGGGGAGCTCGACTGGATCGCCGTGATCGCCCGGTTGGCGGCGGGGGTGTTGCCGGAGGCGGCCGATGCCCGGGCGGCGCTGACCGGGGCGACTGGGTCGGAGGGGCGGTGCGCCGACCTCGATCCGTACGCCGGGGCCGGAGCCGGAGGCGGGGCCGGGGCCGGGGCGGGAGCCGGGGCCGGGGCGGACCTGCCGGAGTCGCCGGACGCGCTGACCATCCCGCTCAGCCGGCTCAGCGCGGCGCGGGTCACGTGCCCGCAGGCTGCCGGGCTGCTGGGGAACCTGCTGGCGGCGCCCGGCTGGCAGCAGCCCGACGCGGCCTACGTTCTCACGCTCGCGCTGCGGGTCACGCCCGAGGGTGTCGAGCGCGAGGCGCTGGCCGAGCAGGTCGCCGCCCTGGCCCGCACCTGGGTGGACGGACCGTTGGTGCCGCTGCCGTCGGTGTACGAGGCGCGCCTGCTGCTGGCGGCCGCCGGGCAGGCCAACCCCCCGGTGTCGGACGACCTGAGCCGCCGCATCGCGGGCCAGATCGCCAGCCAGGGCCGCCAGGCCGACTTCTTCGACGGGGTGCCGCCGCCCACCGACCTGGTCGTCGAGGAGCAGCTGGCCGCGGACGGCACGCTGCCCGCGAACGTGGCCGACACGAGCCGCCAGGCCCTCACCGCCTCGCCGCCGGCCGCGGGCAACCCGGCCCAGGGGGTGGCCCTCGGCCTCCTCATCGGCAAGAACCTGCCCTCGTGCAGCGACGCCGGGGTCATCGGGACCGGGAGCCCGGCCGCCGGCGGGGTGCTCGACCGCATCGGGGCGGAGACCGCCGCCGTCGTCGCGCTCGAGTGCAGCGGCGTGCTCGAGGTGGCCGACCGGCTCGACCAGGTCGACGCCGAGGCGGACTACGCCACACGGGCCGCCCGGGCCTGGGCCGTCGCCTACAGCACCTGCCTGCTGCCCGACGCCCAGCTCGATCCCGACCTCGCCCGCGACCTGAAGCCCGCGGGGCCCGACCGGGACCAGCCGTTCCTCGTGTACGCGCGCGCCTTCCTGGCCGACCCCGCCAAGGCGTGCGCGGCCCTGGCCCAGTCCGGGACCATCCCCACCGCGAGCGCGTAGGGACCACCACCCGGCCCTGGGGGGCCAGGGCGCGGCCCCCGGGGCGCCGTTGAGGCGGTCCCGCGGCCGGCGGTTGGATCGACTCGTGCCGAGCTTCGACGACTTCGTGGCCCAGCTGGCCCCGGCGCTGGGTGTGGCCCCCACCGACCTGGCGCCCCAGCGGCGCCTGGGCGTCGACATCCCGCTCGACGAGCTGTCCCTGTCCCAGCTCCTGGTCACCGTCCAGGCGCTGAACGACGACTTCGACCTACCGGACCAGATCGACGTGGAGGACGTGACCGTGGCCGACCTCTACCACTTCGCCACGGTCATGGGCCCGGGGCACCGCGAGGAAGGCAGGACCGCACCGTGACCGTCGACGGGCCCACCACCATCCCGATGCAGGGCCGCTACACCCGCCTCGTCCCGTTCAGCCGCGAGTTCACCGAAGAGCTGTTCCAGCTGGCCGCGGCCAACCTCATCCCCTGGCAGTGGCACGCCCCCGAGACGCCCGACGCGTTCCAGGAGTCGCTGTGGCGCGGCGTGCTGGTCCAGTACGCCATCCAGGACCTCCGCACCGGGCGCAGCGTCGGGTTCCTCCGGGCGGACAACGCCAACCTGTTCTTCGGCTTCGCCTACATGACGTTCATGCTCCACCCGGACTACCGGATGAAGGCGTGGCCGCTCGAAGGCGTGCTGCTGTTCGCGAACTACCTCTTCGCCAAGTTCAACCTCGAGAACCTCTACGGCGAGACGACCGAGACCTACATGAAGCAGTTCGCCTCCGGCATCGGCACCAACTTCGAGGTCGAGGGACGCCTGCGCAACCGCGTGGTGATCAACGGCCGGCGGGAGGACCTCTACATCCTCACCCTCTCGCGTGCGCGGTGGCTCGCCGAGGGCAAGCCCGTGCTGGACCGCACGCTGGAGCGCCTGCGGATGAGGACGGTGTCGTGAGCCCCGGACCGACCACCGCCTCCCGGCTGGTGCGCGACGGGCTGGCGGACAGCCGCGTCGTCTTCGGTCCGGGAGGCGCCCGGGTGAGCGGGCTGGAGCTCGGGGCCCGGGGTGAGCGCCTGTTCGACGCCGCCGCCGGCGCGGACGCCGTCGGTGTCCTCATGACCAACGACCGGCCCACGGTGGAGGTCGTGATCGGAGCCCTGCTGGCCGGCGCGCGGCTGGTGTCGCTCCCGCCGCCCGGCCGGGGCGCCGACCTGGCCGAGTACGCCGCGTTCATCGCCGCCACCCGCGCCGCGCACGGGCTGGCCGAGGTGGTCGTGGCCGACGAGTTCGCCGGCCTGCTGGGAGGGATCGGCGTGCCGGCCCGGGCCCACACGGCGCTGCCCGACCGCCCGCTCGCCACCCCGCATCCGGACGGCTTCAGCCTGGTGCAGTACACGTCCGGCTCCACGCAGCAGCCTCGGCCGGTGATCCTCGACGACGCGCGCATCGGCGCCAACATCGCCGCGCTGCTCCAGGTCCTCGCACCCGGGCCGGGCCACGCGCTGGTGTCGTGGCTGCCGCTGTCCCACGACATGGGACTGATCGGCATGCTGCTCACCGCCGCGGCCGGGGCCGGGCCGGAGTGGGCCGCCGGGGGCGAACTCGTGCTGCTCGACCCGCGGGCGTTCCTACGGCGCCCGGGCGAGTGGATCGAGGTGCTGAGCCGGTCGAACGCGGCGTTCACCGGGGCTCCGGACTTCGCCTTCCGCATGGCCGCCGAACGGCGGGCCGGACCGGGCCTGGACCTGTCGTCGCTGCGCTGCGCCATCGTCGGCGGCGAGATCGTCCGGGCCGAGACGCTCGACGCCTTCGCCGCCGCCTACCGCGACCAGGGCCTCGACCCCCGGGCCCTGTGCCCCGCCTACGGCATGGCCGAGCTGGCCGTGGCCGCCACCATGACCCCGCCCGAGGTGCCGTGGCAGGAGCTGTCGGTGTCGCCCCTCGCCCTGGCCGACGGCGGCGTGCGGCCCGCCGGCGGCGCCGAGGCGCCCTGCCGGCTGGTGGCCAGCGGCCGGGCCCTGCCGGGCTACGAGGTGGCCGCCGGCGGCGACGGCGAGACGGGCCAGGTGGCGGTGCTGGGGCCGTCACTGGGCGTCGACGGGGTGACCGGCCGCCCGCTGGCCGGCGCCGGCGGCTGGTACCAGACCGGCGACGCCGGCTTCGTGGACGGGGACTGGCTCTACGTCTGCGGCCGGCTGGACGACTGGGTCGTCTCCCACGGACGGAACATCTACGCCCCGGCCGTCGAGGCCGCGGTCGGCGCGCTCGGTGGCGTCCGGGCCGGGCGGGTGACCGCCGTCGGGCTGCCCACCGGGGGCTGGACGATCCTCGCCGAGCCGGACGCCCGCGGCCTGCTGGGACCGACCGAAGCCGCAGCGCTGCGCCGCGAGATCCGCCGGGTGGCGGTGGACGTCGCCGCCACCCGGCCGGAGGGCGTGGTCATCGTGGCCCCCGGCAGCCTGCCGCTGACCGCCAGCGGGAAGCTGCAGCGCAATCAGGCCCGCTCCCGCCTGCTCCGGGGCGACCTGGCGGACCTGGCCGGCGCGGCCGGCGCGCCGGTGGGGTAGCGGGGGGCGAGCCGTGGCCGAGCTGGTCCCCCAGAACATCGTCGACCGGATGTTCATCGCGCTGCGGGGTTCCGCCCCGTGCAACGTGCACGCCGAGTGGTTCGTGGGCGGTCCGGTCGACACGGCTCGCCTGGCGGAGGCGGCGGCGGCGACGGTGCGGGAGCACCCGTTGCTGCGGGCCCGGCAGGGGCCCGACGGCGTGTGGGTGGTGCCCGACGGGGCGACCCCGCCGCCGGTCGGTGAGATGACCGCGGTGGGCGAGCCGGCGGTCGAGCACCTGCGGGGCCGGCTGGTCGGCGCGCCGTTCGACCTGCGGCGCGACCCGCCGGTGCGCTTCGACGTCGTGCGGGCCCGGGACGGCGACCACGTCGTGGTGGTGGCCGACCACGCGCTGGTCGACGGCGTCGGGATCGGCCGGACGGTCATCTCCCTGATGTCGCACTACACGCGGGGCGGCCGATCCACCGTCGACCGCACCTGGCGGGCCGCGCACCGCCTCGCGGCGCCACCGGCGCCCGCGCAGCGGGCGGAGGCCATCCTGCGCGAGCTCAGCCGCCGCGCCACCCCGACGGCGGTGCGCCTGGCGCGCGAGCACGAGCGCGAAGAGCCGGGCTACGGCGTCGCCTACCGGGACCTGTCCGGGGCGGCGCGGTTCGCCCTGATGGCCGCACCGCGCGGCCCGGCCAGCGCCAACGACCGGGTGGTGGCGGCGTTCTGCCTGGCCGGCATGCAGTGGAACCGCTCGCTGGGCCGGCCCGCCGTGCCGTTCTCCGTCGGCGTCCCCATCAACCTGCGGCCCCCGCGGACGTGGTTCGAGGGCGTGTGCAACGCCACCCTGACCTGGCCGGTGCGGGTCGAGGACGAGGACCCCGCCGGGGTGCTGGCCCAGGTCTCGGACCAGCTCCGGCCGGTCCGCGCCGGGCTCTACAGCCCCGCGGTGCGGGCCCTGCTCGCCACCATGGCGCAACGGCGGGACCTCACCGTGCGGGAGCGCCACGCCCTGGCGACGACGACCCTGGTCAGCACCGTGCCGGGGGCGGACGTGGCCCGGGCGCACCTGCCGCCCGGCGTGGCGTCCGCCCGGCTGTACGGCGGCTCGCTCGCGTTCCCGACGATGCCGATGACGTTCGCCGTGGCGCCCGACGCGAGCGCCCACCGGATCTCGGCCCGCTACCTGCTGTCCCACCACAGCGCCGAGGGTGCGGCCCGCTTCCTGTCGATGGTCGACTTCGCGGTGCTGCGCCTCTGCGAGCCGCGCGGCCCACGCGCCCAGGCGCAGCCATGACCGGCTCGTACGCGACCACCGAGTCGGTCCTGGACGAGATCACCCGCGAGCTGGCGGCCACGCTGGGCCGGTCGCTCGCGCCCGGGGACGTGCGGGTCGACGTCGACCTGTTCGAGGGCAGCGAGCCGCCGGTGGCCGATCTCTGGCTCGACTCGATGGACGTCATCCGGCTCGTGGCCGTGCTGGAGGACCGCTTCGGGGTCGACCTCGCCGAGGTCCTCACCGGCGACGAGCCCGCCACGCTGGCCGTCATGGCCCGCTGCATCGCCGGGGCGCGGGCGTGACCGGACCCGACCTGCTCGACCATCTCGACCGCGCCGCCGCGGCGGGCGACGGCTCGGTCCACCTGCTGCGCACCGGCGAGAGCGTGCGCTGGTCCGCGCTCTGGACCGAGGCGCTCGGGTGTGCCGCCTGGATCGAGCGGGCCCTGCCGGGCGTGGCGACGATCGCCGGGCTGCTGGAGCCGACCCGGGAGTGCCTGGTCGCGCTGCTGGGGACGTGGCTGTCGGGCCGCACCTTCGCCTCGCTGCCCGGTCCGGGGCGCGGCATGGGTGCCGACGAGTACCGCGGCCAGATCCGGGCCCTGGTGGCGCTGGCCGAGGCGGGCGTGATGGTGGCACCCGTCGAGGTCGGGGAGCCGGGGGGTGACATCCGCACCCTCGGCTACGAGGACTTCGGCCGGGCGCGGGCCGCTTCGGGAACCGGAGGCGGGCGCCTCGTGCAGTTCACCTCCGGCTCGACCGATCGGCCCCGCGGGGTCGTGCTCGACATGGCGCAGATCGGCGCGCACGTCGCCGCCGTGAACCGGCGCCTGGAGGCCGGGCCGGCGGACGTCTACTTCTCGTGGCTGCCGCTCTCGCACGACATGGGGCTGATCGGCATGGGCCTGAACGCGTTCGCGTCGCTCGACCCCGCGCTGGGCGGCACCCGCGGGGTGTGGCTGTCGGAGCCGGTGCGCTTCATGCGTGCCCCGCTGACCTGGCTGCGGCTGGCCAGCGACGTGGGCGGGAGCATCACGGCGGTCCCCACGTTCGCGCTCAGCCTGGCCGCCCGGCGGCTGGCCGTGGCGCCCCCCGGCCTCGACCTGTCGTCGGTCCGCAGCCTGATCGTCGGCGCCGAGACCGTCGACGCCACCACGCTGCAGCGCTTCGCCGCCGTCGCCGGTCCCCACGGCTTCCGGGAGACCGCCCTCTGCCCGGCCTACGGCCTGGCCGAGGCCACCCTGGCCGTGTCGATCGTCCCGCCCGCCACGCCGTGGTCGACCCACGCCGGCGATCACGACGGACCGGTGGCGCTCGGCCCCCCGATCGAGGGGACCGACGTCCGGATCCGCGCCACGCCCGACGGCCGGGACCAGATCGAGATCCGCGGCGCCTCCGTGGCGCACACCTTCCTCGGGCGCCCGGCCCGCCACAGCGACGACGGCTGGCTGCAGACCGGCGACCTCGGCTTCCTCCACGACGGGTCGCTGTACTTCACCGGTCGCAGCGGCGACCGCCTGGTGGTCCGGGGCCAGAACATCGACGCGGACGGCCTGCAGCGCCGGCTCGGCGCGCTCGACGGCGTCCGCACGGGGTGCTGCGCCGTCCTCGCCGAGGGCGACGGCGGCTACACGGTCGTCATCGAAGCCGCCGGCGCCCGGGGCGACGGTGAGATGAGCCGGCTGTGCGGCACGGTGGCCGACGCCGCCGCCCGCTGGTCCGGTGTCTCGCCGGACCGGGTCTGCGTCCTGGGCCGGGGCCAGCTGCCCAAGACGCCCAGCGGCAAGCTCCAGCGCCATCGCCTGCGGGACCGCCTCGCCGACCACAGCATCGTGCCCCTCGCCGAGGCGTCCGGCCTGCGGGCCCGCCTCCCGACAACCGACTAGGAGCCTGCCATGCCCATCGCTCGAGACGAGCTCCGCGCCATCGTGGTGACCGCGATCGCCACCGCGGCCGAGATCGAGCCCGACGAGATCGACGACAGCACCGACATGTTGGACCTCGGGCTGGACTCCTTGAGCTTCGCCGGGATCCTCGTCGACATCGAGGACGCCGTCGCCGAGGAGGTGCCCACCGAGGTGCTGGACCGCTTCCTCGACATCGGTGACGTCGTCACCCTGCGCGACGTCGTCGACATCCTGGCGAGCTGGGAGCCGGGCACGGGCACGCCGCTCGGCGCGGGGGCGCTCCCGGGCATGCCGGAGCGCATCGTCGTCCGCCAGCCGGTTCCCGGCGGCGGCTGGTACGAGGACTCGTTCGCCCCGGGCGAGCGGCTCTGACCGCTCAGGCGGGGGCGGGGCCCAGCACCCGGGACCACACGGTCGCCATCCGCGGGTCGACGAGCCCCAGCGAGCGGCACAGCGCGGCCGCGCCCGCCACGCTCTCCCGCCGGACCGTGCGGGTCTGCGCGCCGGCGTTCATGGCGGCGACCACGTCGGCGGGCACACCCAGCTCGTCGAGGAAGCTCGCGGCCGGGGCGAACATGTAGGTGCTGGTCCAGTCGAGGACGAACGCCACCGCGTAGCGCAGGCAGCGGATGTCGCGGGCATCCATGCCGGCCACCGCCTCGCGCATGTAGGCGCGGGCGAACGAGATGTGCCGCGCCTCCTCGGTGATGTGGATCCGGCAGACCTGGGCCAGCAGCGGGTGGGGCGACGGCGCGGCCAGGGCCTGGCGGTTGACGTAGTCGAAGACCTCCTCGCCGCAGAGCACGGCCAGGAAGAACAGCACCGGGTGGTCGTCGGTGATGCCCGCCGCCCGGTCGAAGACCATCTGGACGTGCTCGGGCGCGGGCGCCGGGTCGAAGCCGGACCGGTTGACGAACTCCTGGAACATCATCGTGTGCTGCGCTTCCTCGGTGATCTCGTGGTACACGTAGCGGAACGCAGGGTGGCGGTTGGGCAGGCGGGACGCGAACTCGAGCAGGCCGTGCCCCAGCACCCGCTCGAACTCGATGCCCACCCGCATGGCGGCGAGGTGGCGGCGCAGGGCGATCGAGGCCCGCAGCTCGGGGGCCTGGTCGCGGTACCACTCGGTGGTCGCCAGCGGCTCCCAGGCGCCCGACGCCTCCCAGCGCGGGTCCCCGGCCTCGATGCGGTTCTCCGGGGCGTCCCAGTCGATGTCGCGGTAGGCCTCCCAGTGACGCTTGAGCGACGCCTCGGACAGGCGCTCGGTCAGGCGCAGGTAGGACTCGGTCGTCATCGCAGGGCCTCCGGGGCCTCGGGGATCGGCTTGGCCGTGCTGTGCAGCAGCCCGATCTCGCCCGCGCTCAGGTAGGGCGAGTAGCCGAGCGAGCGGGCGTAGGCTGGGAGCTCGTGGTGGCTGGCCAGCCCCAGCCGCTCGCGCAGGTGGCGGACCTCGCGCTTGAGCGTGGTGGGCGAGCACACGAGGGCGGCGCAGATGCCGGCGTGCTTGACGTGCTCGCCGGACAGGAGCGCGAGCAGCACGTGCTGGCGGCGGCTGAAGGAAGGGAGCAGGCGGGCGGCCCGGCCGAGCGAGGACGACACCATGGTGAGGCTGCGGGCCACGCCGTCGAGCACGAACGGCACGTCGTCGATGCACTCCCAGGCCACCGCCGCCGCCACCAGGCCGCCCTCGACGGCGCCGAGGGCGATCTGGGAGCGCACCGGCGTGGGATCGACCAGCAGCACCGCGGGCACGGCGCCGGTCCCCGCCCCGGGAGCGGTCAGCAGCTCGCAGTCGAACCCGTCCGGCTCGCCGCCGACCAGGAAGCCGTGGCGTTCCAGGATCGACTCGAGGGCGATCTCCAGGGGGCGGTCCGGCACCTTGACCGACACCCGCACGGGTGCGGCGGCGAGAGCCGTTGGCAACGACTGTGCGACCGAGCTGAGCATTCCCCGTGCGACCCCCTCCGGCGGCGTTCTGGGCGGTCCCTGCCGCCCCGTCCTACCGGGGTCGCGTTAGCGAAGCGTCGCGGCCGCGCCCGGGTCAGCGTGGTCAGGGGTTGATGCCGCCGCCGCCGGGGTCGGTCCACTCGGTGGGGATGTCGCTGGTGGTCGAGGTGGTCTCCGGCGTCGTGGTGGTGGTCGTCGCCTCGGTGGTGGTCGTGGTCTCGGGCTCGCTGGTCGTGGTCTCGCCGCCGGTCGACGGGGGTGCCGGGTCGCTGGAGGGCGGACCGCCGGACGGCGGCTGGCCCGTGGGCGGGCGGGTCGTGACCGTGGTCGGGGCGCTGGGCAGGACCGCGGGCGGGAGCAGCGGGAGCGGGGTGTCGGCCGGCACGGGAACGGGCGCAGGGTCGGACGCCGGCGCCGCCGTGGCCAGGGGACCGTCACGGCCCGTCTGCCCGCCGGACGAGCGGCCCGCGCCCCCGGCCAGGATCGTGGTCAGGGCCACCAGGCGGGACAGGGCCGAGCGCTCGCAGTTGACCCCCTCGGGCGGGGTGCCGCCGTCGAACCAGCGCAGGCCCCGGAGGAAGTCGTCGCAGCGCTGCATGTCCTCGCGCACGCTGGGCCGGAAGCCCACTGCGATGTTGACCGCGGCCATGTCCAGGCGGTCGGCCGCGTAGTTGATGTTGCGGGCCACGGTCCAGTACCAGGCCGCGAGCTGGGCGCTGGTGGCGGGGTCGACGGCCAGGTCGGGCCGGGCCTCCAGGTCGAGGCCGAGGTCGGCGCCGGCCGAGCGGTAGTTGGCCAGGCCGGTGAGCTGGATCAGGCCGCGGCCCCGGTAGGTCGAGCGGTTCCCGGCCTCGACCGCGTCGGGCCGGAACCCGCTCTCGTTGTGGATCGTGGCCAGGAACGCCGCCTTGCGGGCGGGCGTCGTGGCCCCGGCCCGCAGCAGGGCGTCGTTGAGCACCGGCAGCTGTGCGGCGAGGGCGGCCTCGTCGGGGGCGGGGCCGAAGATGGCGTGCAGGTCGTCGAGGGTGACCAAGTCGAGGCCGTTCCAGTCGCCGACCAGCGGGACCAGGTCGAGGCCGCCCGGGTCGCCCGTGGGGTAAACGCCCGCGCCCGTGGCCGCGGCCAGCGGGTCGGGGCCACCCAGCACGAAGGTGGAGGAGGTCCGCTGGTAGACGCCGACGCTGTCGCGCCCGTCGCCGTCCCAGTCGCCCGCCACCGGCAGCTCCGCCCCGCCGGGCGTCCCGAACACGACCGGGGGAAGCTCCCGGCCGAGCTCGTCCCGCAGCCGGAACACGCCGTCGCGGGTGCGGTACAGGCCGAGGCTGTCACGCCCGTCGCCGTCCCAGTCGCCCACGACCGGCACCGCGTCGGTCACGCCGGGCCAGCCGTAGGGGAGAGGCGCGGAGACCGCTCCGCTGTCGTCCATGAGCACGAAGCTGGCGTCGCTCGCCCGGTAGATCCCGATGGTGTCGCGGCCGTCGCCGTTCCAGTCGCCCGCCACGGGCACGACGTCGGGCCGGCCCGGGACGCCGAAGGCGATGGGGGGCAGGACCCCGCCGCTGTCGTCGCGCAGGGCGAAGGTGGCGTCGGCGCGACGGTAGAGGCCGATGGTGTCGCGCCCGTCGCCGTTCCAGTCGCCCACGACGGCCAGGGCGGCGCCCTCGGGCGCCTGGCCGAAGCCGAACGCGGGCAGGCGCGAGCCGCCCTCGATGCGCAGCTCGACCGACGCCTGCGAGCGGCGGTACAGGCCCAGCGCGTCGGCACCCCCGCCGACCTCGCCGGGAGCCCAGCGCGACAGGTGGGCGAACGGGTCGACGGTGCAGGGCTCGTCGCTGGTCATCTCGCCGCACAGGTTCATCTGGAAGTGGACGTGCGACGGCGTGGTGCGGGCGTTGCCGGTGTTCCCGACCCGCCCGATGACCTGGCCCCGGCCCACGCGCTGGCCGGTGGTCACGTAGTTGGCGGAGTTGTGGGCGTACCAGTAGGCCACGCCCGAGTCGCCCAGCAGCCAGATGCTGAGGCCGCCGTTGCTGTCGTCGGTGCCGTCGACCTTGCCGACGACGCCCGGCTCGACCGCGACCTCCGGCGTGCCCGCGGGGGCGAAGACATCGGTGCCCTTGTGGCGCCGGGCGCAGCCGTCGCGGCACGCGTGCCAGTCGTCGGAGAACGTCGCCGCCGTGGGTGCCGGGATCGGCAGCGCGTTGGTGGCCGGTGCGGCCGCCATCACCGGCGCGGCCGGGGCGACCGCCCGGCCGGGAGCGGGGGACTGCGGCGCCTCGGCCGCCGCGGCCGGGGTCACGACCGAGGCGCACAGGCCGGCCAGCAGGAGGCTCGTGGCGAACGCTCGCAGGCGAGGGCGGGGAGACGTCATGCGCAGGGCACCTCAGTAGGTGGAGGGGAGCAGGCGGGCGGCACTCTCTAGGAACAGGAAGCCGAACGTGAACAGGAGCGGAGCGGTGATGAGCCAGGTGGACCAGCGCCGCCAGCGGGCGGTCAGGAGCTTGGCCAGGATCCAGGTGCCCGCCAGGAGCTGGAAGTAGATCACGGCCGGCGCCCACGCGGTGGCATCCCTGAAGACGCCCAGCTCGTCGGCGGCGATGGCCGGGTTGCGCCGGGCCAGCGCCTCGTCGTCGGCCACCACGGGGGTGTCCTGCAGCTCGGCCACGACCGCCAAGCGGTTCTCGGTGCGGTAGGCGGGGGTGGAGGTCACCAGGGTGAGCAGGTTCTCGAACTTGGGCCCCGTGACGTCGTCCTGGCCCGGCTTGATGGTCACGATGTCGCGCACCTCGTAGACGAACTGGCCGTCCACCGTGGTGACCGTGATGCGGTCGCCCTTCTCCAGCCGGTCGATGTGGCGGAACGGGGCGCCGTAGGTGGTGCGGTGGCCGGCCACCACGCTGTTGCCGATGTAGCCGGGGCGGGGCGAGCCCCGGTAGTGGCCGGGGCCCTTGGCCAGCTGGGTGGAGCCCGAGCCCTCGACCACGATCTGGCGCAGGTCGATCGAGGGGATGGACAGGATGGCGATGGGCTGGCCCGGCTCGGGGGTGGTCAGGCGCTCCTTCATCGCGTCGGCGTCGAACTCCTGCGTGTCGACGCCGGCCCCGATGCCCTCGACGTCCTCGAAGCCCTCGCGGGAGGACTGGGAGGCGTCGGGCCCCAGCGCGAGCGTGCCCGCGGCCAGCAGGTCCCGGCGGAACGCTTCGGTGAGCGAGGCCTGGGCCCGGCTCGCGCTCAGGTCGGTGACGACGAACTGGAACGTGAGGAACAGCGCGATCAGCACGCCCACCAGGCTGAGGGCCTGCCCCGCGATGGAGCGCAGCAGGGCGGCGCGCGCCGCCCGGCGCTCACCGGCCCGCTGGCGGGTCGGCGTGGTGGCGGCGAGCGGGCCGGCCCCCCGCTCGGCCAGCGGGGCCACCAGGGCGTCGAGCCGCTCCCGGTACCCGGTGAGCGGGCCCGACCCGTTGTCGGCGGGCGGCAGGTCCTCGGCCAGGTCGTCCAGGTGGCTCAGCGCGCCCAGCACGTCCAGCGCCAGCCGCCCGACCTCCTCGGCGCTGGGCTCGCCCTGCTCCAGCCGCCGCACCCGCTCCTCCAGCCGGTGGACGCGCGGCTCCAGCTCGGCGAGCCGTCCCACGGCCGGAGCGGCGGCCGGGTCCGGCTCGACGGTCGTCATGCGGGCGCCGCCCCGCCCGGTCCGCCCTTCGCGGCGTCGCCGGCCTTGCGCCGCCGGATGCCCGGGACGCTCGGCGCGGCGCCGCTGAGCACGAGCACCCGCCCGGCCACCAGCACGATGGCGGCCAGGGCCAGCAGCAGGCCGACGGTGGGCGTGAGGTCGGAGTCGTCCAGCCGGCGGCCCGCCAGCTTGGCCTGCTCCGCCTCGTCGGTGGCGCTCGCGTCCGAGGTGGCGGCGGCGTTCTCGGCCTCGAGGGGGGTGCCGCCCCCGGTGCCGAACCCGTCGCCGAAGCCGCCGTCGAACGCGGTCCCGAGCCCGGCGGCGAACGGGTCGCTGAAGCTGCCGGCCCCGAACCCGCCGGTCCCGAGCCCGCCGGCGCCGGGCGCGGGGCCGCCCGGACCGCCCGGCTGGGCGGGAGCCGGCGTGGTGGGGATGGCGGCGATGCCGCGGGCCGCGGCATCACGGAAGGACTGCGGCAGCGGGACCCAGCCACGCGCCGCCGCCAGGTCCTGGCCGTCGTCGCTGACCATGAAGTTCAGCGCGCCGACGAGGTTCTGCGACCACGCCACGTCCGGCTGGCCGTCGGCGGTGGTGGGCAGGCCCTGGTACGAGGTGGGCACGATCGCGTAGAACACCATCGGCATGGGGTAGGCGGTGGCGGGCTGGTGCTCGAAGTCCGGGAAGTAGAGGTCGCCGTCGCCCAGCAGGCCGGACGCCGGCGGGTCGGTCAGGCCGGCCAGGATCGCCTCGGGGGTGGGGCGAACCTCCGTGCCGCTCCCGTTGGTGATCGTGGCGATCGCCGCCTGGCCCTGCAGCGCCGAAGCGAGCTCGACGGAGGCGATGCGCCCGCCGTTCCTGCCATCCGTGTCGCTCACCGCGTTCAGCTCGTTGTCGTTCAGGTACCGGGCGTTGTAGAGGCTCCTGACCGCCTCCTTCTCGGTGAGGAACGACGCCGAGCCGAGGGAGTCCTTCAGCTCGAAGCTGACGTCGGGGGTGAGGTTGAAGAGATCGGGGTGCAGGGCGTCGAGGTACGAGGTGAACAGCAGGTTCGCCTCGGACCGGTCGCCCTTGTAGAACTTCGTGATCTGGACGGGGCCCGCGGAGCCCTTCTGGGGGTAGCGGCAGCCGTGGTTGCCCTGGGCCAGCGCCGGGTCCTTCCAGTCGCGGATCGCGCCGTTGCCGGGCGGCTCGCCGTAGATGCGGGCCAGCACGTCGGAGGGCAGCGTGGGGTTGGTGATGGGCGCACCGGCGTACTGCATGCCCACGCCCACGCTCAGAGCGCTCAGGCCCACCGGGACATAGGTGTAGGTCACCCCGCGGGCCGCCAGCGCGTCGTGCTGGTCTCCCGTGAGCGGCAGGCCGGTGATGCCCCAGGCGGCGCGCTGCGCGGTGTCGGAGGCGAAGTTGGCGTCGACCTCCGGGCTGGACACCGGCGTGACGTCGAGCTGGAGGCCACGCTCGGCCAGGCCCCGGGCCCAGGCGTCGGCCCCCTGGTCCGTCAGCTTCGTGCGCAGGCCTTGGAGCCTCGCGGCGCCCGCGGGGAGCTGGGGGAACGGCCCGGGGTCGGCCGGGACCGGATGGGACGGGAGGGTCATCGGCGGCCGGGGTGGCGGCACGAAGGCGAAGTCCACGTTCTCGCGGGTGGCGTGCTCGGCCGCGATGTCGACATCGCACTCGCTCACCGTCACGGCGCAGGAGTTGGCTCCGGCCGCGTTGACGCACGCGAGCGCTTGCCCGTTCTTGAGGACGTAGTTGGCCAGGAGGGGCGGGTGGGAGTGCATGCGGAACGCAGCCGACCCGGCGCCGTCCGCACCTGTCTGGCCGGCGACCCGGGTGATCTCGGAGCAGCCCTCCCAGTTGCCGGCGTTGGCCGCCTGGCGCGTGCACAGCGTGACGAACGCCGGCCCCGGCTCGAAGCCGTTCCAGGAGACCGTGACCTCCTGGTTGGGCTGGTACGGCCCGTCGGGCGAGATGCTGACCGATCGCCCGGCGGCCTGGGCCTCGGCGCGCGGGGGAGCGAACGCGGCGGCGGAGCCGAGCAGCATGGCGACGGCGATCAGGCTGGCGGCCGCGCGCTGGCGGGGGAGGCGAAACATGGGCTCCGTTCCGGCTGAAGTCGGGGAGGACATCCGCCGGCGGGCGCCAATTCACCCACTCGGCGTCGCTCCGATTGAATCTTGGTCGCCGCGCGACGTCAACGAACGGAGACCACCCGAGCCAGCTATTCGCCACGAAGACATCCCGCCGTTACCTGGCCACCAAGGGATGTTGATGTAACCTTTGCCGCCCGGGACTGCGCCCTTCCTATTGGCTCAATGTTCACCGCCTGTTTGCCGGAGCGGTTCGGAGTGGTTCCCTCGGGCGTTGCAGGATGGGACCCATCGTGTCCCTCGTCGAGTCTCCCCCGAGCGAGCCCGAGCCCGACCAACCGCGGGCGCTGAAGCCGATCCCCGGCCGCGCCGACCGCCTCTACCGGCGCATCACGGCCGGGGCCGGGGTGATCACGTTCGGTCTCATGGGGCTGGTCGCCGGCTTCCTGTGGATCCAGGGGTCGCCCGCTTTCCGCCGGATGGGGCTGTCCTTCTTCACCACGCAGGTGTGGCGGCCGGACGCGGCAAAGCCCGAGTTCGGGGTGGCCGCGTTGCTCTATGGCACGGTGGTGATCGCACTCATCGCGGTCATCCTGGCGGTGCCCATCTCCATGGCCACCGCCCTCTACATCGTTGAATACGCGCCCCGGTCGCTGCGCCGGCCACTCACCGCGCTGGTCGACCTGCTGGCCGCCGTGCCGAGCCTCATCTTCGGCATCTGGGGCCTGCTCTACCTGACGCCCAAGATGTTCGGCCTCGGCCGCTGGCTCGACGCCTGGGTGGGCCGGATCCTGTTCCCCTTCGACGCCAGGACCGACACCTTCCGGGGCTCGCTGTTCATCGCAGGCGTGGTGGTGGCGGTGATGGTGACGCCCATCATCACCTCGGTCTGCCGCGAGGTGTTCTCCCAGGCGCCCCGGGTGGAGTGCGAGGGCGCCCTGGCGCTGGGCGGCACCCGCTGGGGGATGATCCGGGCGGTGGTGCTGCCGTTCGGGCGGGGCGGCGTGGTGGGCGGCAGCATGCTCGGCCTGGGCCGGGCGCTGGGCGAGACGATCGCGGTGGCGCTCGTGCTCAACTCGACCACCGAGATCAAGACCCGCATCCTCGACCAGGGCGGCTCCAGCGTGGCGTCCCACATCGCCCTGAGCTTCCCGGAGGCGGGCGAGCTCGGCGTGCGGGCGCTCATGGCCGCGGGCCTCACGCTGTTCGGGCTCACCCTCGTGGTGAACACGGCGGCCTCGTTCATCGTGGCCCGGTCGCGCTCGGGCGCGGGGGTGGAGATCTGATGGCGATCGTCGCCGGCCCCGAGCCGCCCGAGGCGGTGGCGGCCGAGCCGGCCGCGGTCGACCGGCCCCGCCGGGTGCAGAAGATGCGCTGGAGCGACGTCGGCGAGCTGGCCGGCTCGGCGGCGGCGTCGCTGGCGCTGGTGTGGCTGTTCTTCAACCGGCTCACACCGCTGTCGGGGCCGCTCGGCTTCGTGGTGATCTGGTACCTGACGTTCCTGCTCGTCTACTGGCTGGTGAGCCGGGACGGCCACGGGCCGGTCATCGCCCGCGACCGGCTGGCCACCGTGGTGGTCACCGGCGCTGCGGGCGTGGTGATGCTCCCGCTGGTGACCATCCTGCTGACGGTCCTCACCAAGGGCCTGCGGAACTTCCGCTGGTCGCTGTTCACCGACGACCTCGCCGACACCGCGGTGTCGGCGCCGCTCGACCAGGGCGGCCTGCTCCACGCGGTGGTGGGCACGCTCCAGCAGGTCGGGATCGCCATGCTGATCTCGGTCCCGCTCGGCATCGTCACCGCCGTCTACCTCAACGAGGTGCGGGGCCGGCTGCGCCGCTACGTCCGCACGCTGGTCGATGCCATGAGCGGCCTGCCCTCGATCGTGGCCGGCCTGTTCATCTACGCCGTCATCGTGCTCGGGCTGGGCTGGGGCTTCTCCGGCTTCGCCGCCTCCCTGGCGCTGTCCATGCTGATGCTGCCGCTCATCACCCGCACGACCGAGGAGGTGCTGCGCATCGTCCCCGACGGCCTGCGGGAGGCGGGGCTGGCGCTGGGCTCGCCCGAATGGCGGGTCACCACCCGCGTCGTGCTGCCCACGGCCCGGGCCGGGATCGTGACCGCCGTCATCCTCGGCGTGGCCCGGGCGGTGGGCGAGACGGCCCCGGTGCTGCTCACGGCGGCGGGCAGCTCGGTCCTGAACGTGAACCCCATGGACGGGCCGCAGTCCAACCTGCCCCTCTACATCTACCAGCAGGTCCTCAGCGCGCTCGACAACGCCCAGGCCCGGGCGTGGACCGGCGCGTTCGTGCTCATCACGCTCGTCGTCGTCCTGTTCACCGTGGCCCGCATCATCGCCAGCTTCGGCCCGGGCCAGCGGCGTCACCGGATCCGCAACCTGCTCCGAAGGAGACAGCGCCCATGACCGCAGTCCCGACGCTGGCCGGCGGGCACGAGGCGATCGCCGCCCAGCCGTCGAGCCTGTCCGCCGAGGATGTGAGCGCCTGGTTCGGCACCAACAAGGTGCTCGAGCGGGTGTCGCTGGAGATGCCCGCCGGTGAGGTCACCGCCCTCATCGGACCGTCGGGCTGTGGCAAGTCGACGTTCCTGCGGATCCTCAACCGGATGCACGAGCTGGTCCCGGGCGCCCGCATGGCCGGCTCGGTGTGGCTGGCCGACCAGGACATCTACGACCCCGACGTCAAGGTCACCGAGATGCGGCTGCGCATCGGCATGGTGTTCCAGAAGCCCAACCCGTTCCCGGCCATGACCGTCTACGAGAACGTGGTGGCGGGCCTCAAGCTGTCGGGGACCAAGCTGAAGACCCGGGACAAGCACGAGGTCGTGCAGTCGTGCCTGATGCGGGCCGGGCTGTGGAACGAGGTCCGCAACCGGCTCGGCGACTCGGGCGGCGCGCTGTCCGGCGGCCAGCAGCAGCGCCTGTGCATCGCCCGGGCGCTCGCGGTGAGCCCGCGGGTCCTGCTCATGGACGAGCCGTGCTCGGCGCTCGACCCCACCTCCACCCGGCGCATCGAGGAGACGATCGCGGAGATCAGCCAGGACGTGACCGTGGTGATCGTGACCCACAACATGCAGCAGGCCCAGCGGGTGTCCCACGGCTGCGCGTTCTTCCTGGCCGCCGAGGGCGAGCCCGGCCGGATCGTCGAGTCGGGCCCGACCGAGCGGATCTTCAACGAGCCCGAGGACCCCCGCACGCTCGACTACGTCATGGGGCGCTTCGGATGACGGGCCGCCTGACCCGCATCCTGGCCGCGGTGGCGGTCGTGGCGGCGGTGGTGACCACCGGCGCGTCGCCGGCCGCGGCCGACGAGGCGGTCAACGGCTCGGGGTCGACCTTCGCCGCCATCATGATCGACCAGTGGCGGGCCGACGCCGCCCAGCAGCTCGGCATCCGGGTCAACTTCAACCCGACCGGCTCCACGACCGGCCGCACGCAGTTCGCCCAGAACACCGTCGACTGGGCGTCGTCCGACATCTCGTACATGCCCGCCGACGTGTTCCCGTCCCGGGCGTTCGACTACATGCCGCTGGTCGCCGGGGGCACGTCGCTCATGTACAACGTCCGGGACGGGGCCGGCCGGCCCATCGACGGCCTGCGCCTGAGCGGCGACCTGGTGGCGAAGATCTTCGCCGAGGAGATCACCAACTGGCGCGACCCGGCCATCCTGGCGCTCAACGCCGACAACGGCGTCGCCGCCCGCCTGCCCGACCGTGAGATCCGCCCGACCGTGCGGGCCGAGGGCTCGGGGACCACCGCGGTGTTCATGCAGTACCTGGCGTCGGCCGCCCCGGACGTGATGGCCCGGCTGCGCAACCGGTTCGCCGGCGAGTACCGCACGCCCGACGGCACCCTGTGGACCGACACGTGGCCGGGCAACGTGGCCGGGGGCCTGCTCCGCACCACCCGGGCCACCGGCTCGTACGCGCTCGCGACCGTCATCGCCAACGTCAACTCCAACGGGTCCATCGGCTACGCCGAGGCGGGCTACGCCCTGGCCGCCGGGCTGCCGATGGCCTTCGTCCAGAACGCGGCCGGCAACTTCACGCTGCCCACGCCCCGCAACGTGGCCGTGGCCCTGCTGGAGGCCACCCGCAACAGCGACGGCACCCAGAACCTCAGCTCGGTGTTCACCAACGGCCGGCCCGAGGCCTACGCCATCTCCAGCTACAACTACGCCATCGTGCCCACCACGGGGTTCAACCCGGACAAGGGCTCGACGCTGGGCAAGTACCTCATCCACTCGCTCACCGTCGGCCAGTCCAAGGCCGCGACCCTGGGCTACTCGCCGCTGCCGCCCAACCTGGTGCAGCAGGGCTTCGACGTGATCCGCCAGATCCCGGGAGCGCCGGACCCGGGCCCGCTGGGCGACTGGGGCAAGGACTACCTCGCGCTCGATGTCGGCACGATCCAGCGCCCGGGCAGCGGCGGGGTCCAGGGCCCGGGGGCGGGCGGCGCCGGGGCCGGCGCCAACCAGCGGGCCAACACCGCGACCACAGCCGGCTCGACGTCGACGACCGCCCCCGATGCCGCGGCGGCCGCAGCCGCCGCGGCCGCCAGCTCGACCGACCCCGCGTTCGGCGACCTGGCGGCCGGCGATCTGTCCCGGGGGAGCCGTGAGGCGCTCACGGCGAAGTTCGAGCTCCGCGACGGCAAGGTCATGATCGATGGGAAGCCCATCGGCACGCCCCGGCGCCGTGGCGTGGTGATCTATCTGGTGCTGGCCGCCGCTCTGGTCGCCCTCGCCATCGGGCCGCCGCTGGCCATGGGCTGGATCGGCCCGCGCCGCCGCCCCCGGCCACCAGGCTGAACGCGTCCTGCGGCGCGGACGGCCCGCACCGGCGGCGGAAGGTTCCGCCGATGTTCGCCGCTCGTTCACGACGCCTCGGTCTGGGCGTCGGGTGGGTCGTATAGCAACGGACCCATGAAGCTGAGCAGGTGGGCAACGCGCCTTTGCGGCGCGCTCGCGAGCGTTGTGGTGGCGTTGCCCGCGGGACTGGCGCTGGCGTCCCCGGTCCCCGTGGCCGCGCAGGCCGCGCCGCCGCCCCTGACGCTGCGGCCCCTCGCCACCTACGGCGGGCCCGGCCACGCCGCGCTCTACGGCTGGGGCGCCACCACGATGCGCGACGGCTCGGTGCTCATCAGCGACTACTGGAACCTGCGGGTCCAGCACTTCGCCGCCGACGGCACGCTGCTTCCCACGTTCGTGGCCAACGGCGGCCAGGGCCCCAACCAGCACCAGGCCATCTACGGCATGGGCGTCGACCCGGTCACCGGCGACGTGTACCTGGCCGACACGGACAAGTACCAGATCGACAAGTACGACGAGGCGGGGAACTTCCTCTTCTCGTTCGGGTCCCAGGGCACCGGGCCCGGCAAGTTCAAGTACCCGGCGCGCGTCGTGGTGGGGGCGGACCGCCGCGTGTACGTGGCCGACATGTGGGACAACCGCATCAGCGTCCACAGCCCCGATGGCACCGAGCTGTTCGACTTCGGCGGCGGCGGCACCCAGGACGGGCGCCTGAACCAGCCCCGGGGCATGGGCATCGACGCCGCCGGCAACCTCTACGTCGCCGACCACGGCAACCGGGAGATCGACGTCTTCACCAGCGAGGGCGCCTGGCTGCGCACCATCGGCACCGCCGGCAACGGTCCCGGGCAGATCCAGGGCGACCTGCGGGGCCTGGCCGTGGACAAGGCCAACGGGCTCGTCTACCTGGTCGACGGCCTCGACGACCAGATCATGGTGTTCACCACCGAGGGCGCGTTCGTGCGCGAGTTCGGCGAGAACGGCAGCGGCCCCGGCCAGTTCCTCGACGGCGGCCGCGAGATCACCCTCGACGGCAACGGCAACCTGTGGGTGGGCGACATGCCCAACTTCCGGGTGCAGGTCTTCGCCCCGGATGGCACGCCGCTCCTCTCCCGGCCCGACCCGGCCCAGCCGCCCCCCGACGGCGGGTTCAACGCGCCCCGGGGCGTGGCCGTCGACAACGCCGGCGACATCTTCGTCAGCGACACCTACAACCAGCGGATCCAGAAGCTGGCGCCCGACGGCTCGTTCGTCACCGCCTGGGGCAGCCGGGGCCACGACGACCTCGCCTTCAACTACCCGCGCATGCTGGCCGTCGACCCGTCCACCCAGGACGTGCTGGTGGCCGACACCGACAACCACCAGATCAAGCGCTTCACGAACGACGGCACCCACGTCTGGACGGTGGGCGAGCTCGGCAGCGGGGACAACCAGTACCGCAACCCCCACGGCATCGACGCCGCGCCCGACGGCACCATCGCGGTCACCGACACCAACAACGACCGCATGGAGATCCTCGCCCCCGACGGCAGCTTCGTGCGCGCCTTCGGCGGGAGCGGCAGCACCGACGGCAAGTTCCTGTTCCCCCGTGGCGTCGCCTTCGCCGCCGACGGCACGCTGTGGGTGGCGGACTCCAACCGCAACGACGTCCAGCACTTCGCCGTGGACGGGACGTTCCTGGGCAAGGTGGGCACGGGCGACGCCGGTCCGGCCCGGCTGCAGAAGCCGTTCGACGTCGAGGTGGACGGCGACCGCATCTACGTGGCCTCCACGTCCACCCACGAGATCAAGGTGTTCGCCCCGGACGGCACCGTGCTCGGCCGGGCCGGTGGCCTCGGCGACCAGCTCGGCCAGATGCGCCAGCCCGACGGCCTCGACGTGGGCCCCGACGGCGACCTCTACGTGGCGGAGGAGGGCAACGAGCGCATCAGCCGCTTCACGACCCGCGACCTGATGTCCGAGGGCACCGTCCCCGACCTGGTGGACACCTTCGGCGGACCGGGCCACGCCGACATCTACCCCTCCGGCGTGGAGACGCTGCCCGACGGCGGGCTCGTGGTGGCCGACACCGGCAACGGGCTGCTCAAGCGCTACGACGCCGCCGGGACGCTGCTGTGGACGGCGGGCCAGCGCGACAGCGGCCTCGGCGAGCTGGAGCACCCGCGGGACGTCGCGGTCGATCCGGCCACCGGGAACATCTACGTGGCCGACGGGGGG
>DATBGF010000166.1:0-11114 GCA_036558145.1 Acidimicrobiales bacterium | reverse complement strand
CGGGCGCCGAAGCAGTTGCCCACCAGCACCGGGCGCAGGTCCCGCCCGGCGGCCCAGTCCACGGCGGCCCGGGCGTCGGCCACGTACAGCCGGTCGAGGCGGACGATCTCGTCGCCCGTGCCCCCCGACTCGGCCAGGCCGTGGTAGCTGAACCGCAGCGCGTGGAACCCCCGGTCCGCCAGGCGGCGCGCCGCGCTCACCTGCGTGCGCCGGGGCCCGGACGACGGCCGCCAGCCCGCACCCCGCAGGAACACCGCGACCAGCCCGTTGGGCGGGCCCGGCGGCTCGGTCACGACGCCGAGCAGCTCGCCGGTCGCCGCGGGCAGGAACACCGGGTACTCGTCGACCGCGGTCGCGGTCACTGCGCCAGGATCCAGTCGCGGGTGGCCGCCACCGCCTCGTCGCCCGGCGCGGCCCGGTCGGGGATGAACCACCACGACTCGTCGCACGGGCACAGCCGGGCGGTGACGTCCGGACGGGCGTCCACGACCGCCCGGTACTCGCTGCGCAGCGTCGCCGTGTCCTCGAACTGGACGAGCAGCACCGGGCGGGGCACCTCGCCCAGCGAGGCCGCCAGCGTGTGCTCGGCCGGCGTCTCGTACAGGGCCCGCCCCACGGGGATGCCCAGCACGTCGAGGTAGCCCTGGCGGGCCAGCTCGGCCTCGGGCTCCTCGGCCGGTCCCGCCGACGACAGCCGGTGGACGGCCCGGGCCCGCAGCCCGGCCCGGAAGTAGCTGCGGGGCGTCGTGACCGGGTCCCACAGCGCCAGCGGCACCCCGGGCCGGTCCCGCAGCGCCGCGGCCGCGGCCAGGGCCGAGAACCGGGTGGCCAGCACGGCCAGGCGGGTCACGCCCAACCGGTCCTCGGCGTGGGCCAGCGCGGTGGCGGCGTCCTCCACCAGCGTGGCCAGGGTCAGGTCGACCCGGGCGCCGTCGCTGTGCCCGCAGCCCCGGGGGTGGTAGCGCAGGACGGGGACGCCCGCGGCGGCCAGGCTGCGGGCCAGAGAGACCTCCCGGCGGTAGTTGGCGCCGAAGTCGCACAGCACCGGCGAGCAGATGACGAGGCCCAGGTCGCGGGCCGCGCCATCGGCGGGCAGGTGGCGGCAGCCGAACAGGCGCTCGGGCGCGCCGAGGAACTCCACCTCCTCGACGACGCCGAGGGCGCTGTCGATCCGCCGGGCGACCGCCGGACGGCTCGTCGTGCTCCCGCCCACGGGCCGTAGTCTGGCGCACATGAGCGGGCTGGTGAAGGCCGCCGATCGCAGGCTGGCACGCCATCTCTCGCCGGGGGCGCGCCGCCGGCTCGCGGCCGTGGCCGGGGGGCGGGTGCTGGGCTGGTACCGGCGGAGGCGCAGCGACGCGGTGCTGCTGTCGTTCCCCAAGTGCGGGCGGACGTGGCTGCGGGTCATGGTCGGCCGGGCGTTCCAGCTGCACTTCGGCCTGCCCGAGCACACCGACCTGACCGAGCTGGCCCATCTGGCCGAGATCGATCGGCGGGTGCCGCTGGTGCTCGTGAGCCACGACGACGACGCCCAGTACAAGCCGCCGGCCGAGGTCGAGCGGGACAAGTCCCGCTACCGCCAGCGCCGGGTGGTGCTGCTGGTGCGCGACCCGCGCGACGTGATCGTGTCCCTGTACCACCAGATGCACGGGCGCCGCGACCGCTACGAGGGCACGCTGGGCGAGTTCATCGACGAGCCGGTCGGCGGGTTCGCCTCGCTGCTGGCGTTCTACGACGCCTGGGCCGCGGCCCTGGACGTGCCGGCCGCCCTGCTGGTGGTCCGCTACGAGGACCTGCACGCGCGGCCCGAGGCCGAGCTGGCCCAGGTCCTGGCGTTCCTCGGGGTCGCGGCCACGCCCGCCACGGTGGCGGCCGCGGTCGAGCACGGCTCGTTCGCCAACATGCGCCGGCTGGAGGAGTCCGGCACGGCCGCGTCCGATCGCCTGCGGCCGGGCCGGGTGGGCGACGTCGACACGTACAAGACCCGGAAGGGCACGGTGGGCGGGTTCCGCGACGAGCTGGACCCCGACCAGATCGCCCGCCTCGACCGCATGATGGCGGCCTCGTCCGCCCTCGTCTTCGGCTACGGCTCGTGAACGACGGCCCTCCCCCGTTCACGTTCGTGGTGGGCTGCGGCCGGTCGGGCACGACCGTGCTGCGCACCGTGCTCGACGCCCACCCGCACCTGGCCGTCAGCCACGAGGGCCGGTTCGTGGCCCCGCTGGGCAGGCGCCGGTCCCGCTACGAGCGCCCCGAGGGCTTCGACACCGACCGGCTGGTCGCCGACCTCCTGGCGGACCGGGCGGTGCGCACCAACCTGGAGCTCGACGAGGACGACCTGCGCGCCGCGCTGGTCCCGCCCGTGGCGGACTTCGCCGACGCGTCGCGGCGGGTCTTCGCCCACTACGCGGCGCAGCGGGGCAAGGACCGCTACGGCGACAAGTTCCCGGGCTACGTGCTGCGCCTGGACCTGCTGGCCGGCCTGTTCCCCGAGGGCCGCTTCGTCCACATCGTGCGGGACGGGCGCGATGTGGCCCTGTCGAGCCGCGCCATCGAGGGCCAGTGGGACGACGCCGTCAGCCTGGCCCTCAACTGGGTGGCCCGGGTGCGGGCCGGGCAGAAGGCGGGCGCGGCGCTGGGGCCGGGCCGCTACCACGAGGTCCGCTACGAGTCGCTGGTGGCTGCGCCCACCGAGACGGTCGAGGCCGTGTGCGGGTTCCTCGACCTCGCCTACGACCCCGCCATGCTCGCGTTCGCCGAGCGGGACGGGGCCGTGCCCGCCAAGGTCGAGGCCAACCCCCGCCACGCCCGGCTGGCCGAGCCGCTGTCGCCCGGGACCCGGTCGTGGCGCAGCCACATGGAGCGCGACGACCTGGCCGCGTTCGAGGCCGCCGCCGGCGACCTCCTGGACGAGCTGGGCTACGAGCGGGCGGTGCCCCGGCCCTGGGCCTCGGCCCGCGCCCGGGCCGCGTGGGGCCGGGCCCGCTGGCAGGCCCGCCGCGCCTGGACCCGGCTCAGCTGAGGCCGTACAGCGCGGCGAGCTGGTCGCGCACGCGCCCCGGGGCGAACGCGGACGCCCGCCGCCTGCCGGCGTCGCCCAGGCGGGCCCGCAGTTCGGCGTCGGCCACCAGCCGGGAGACGGCGGCGGCCGCGGCCTTGGGCTGGCCCACGGGGACCACCAGGCCGGCCTCGTCGTCGCCCAGCAGGTCCCGGATCGGCTCCAGGTCGGTGCCCACCACCGGAAGGCCGTTGAGCATCGCCTCGGCCGCCACCCGGCAGAACGACTCCCGCACCGACGGGCACACCACGACGTCGCACTCGGCGTAGGCCTGGCGCACGTCGGTGAGCTTGCCCCGGATCTGCAGGCGGCCCTCGGCCTCCAGCGCCCGCAGCCGCTCCCACGTCCCGGCCAGGTCGTCGTCGGTGGGGTGGGAGAACACCAGCCAGCGGGCCGGGGCCCGGGCCACGATGTCGGGCAGGTACTCGAAGCCCTTGTAGGCCCGCGGCGCGCCGAGGTACGCGACCGTGACCGGCTCGTCCGGCCCGGAGCGCTCCTCGGCCACGACGTCGGCGGGATCGATGGGGTTGGGCACGATCTCCACCCGCTCCCGCTTGACCAGGCCCGCGCCCGCGGCCAGGTCCGCCGCCAGCGGGGACACGGCCGCCCAGCGCGTCTCGCACAGGGGCAGCAGCAGCCGCCACACCGGTCCCAGCAGCTTCACCGACGGCGGCAGCAGGAAGTTGTGGACCCACACCACCAACCGCACGCGCGCCAGCAACGCGGCCGGCAGCGCCAGGCTCAGCTCCTTGAGCCCGTTGGCGTGGATGGCCGCCAGCTCCCGCCGGTGGCGCACCGACCACACGGCCAGCCGCAGCGACGTCCAAGCCCGGCGCAGCGGCCGCAGCGAGCGCCGGTGGTCGACGATGGCGAGCCGCTGCTCGGCGCTGCCCTGCTCGTCCACCAGCCCGACGAAGCGGCCGATGGGCGGACCGGCCAGCACCCGGCGCGCCTCACCGGACAGCGAGGCCATGACCGTGGCGAGCGAGCGGGTGGACCCGCCCACGCCGGTGGGCACGCTGACGAACAGGACCGTGCGCCGGTCCCCGGAGCTCACGTCAGGCCGACGTCCCAGTGGGAGGCCACGTGCACCGGCGACAGCCGGGCGATGCCCGCGGGGCCGGCGTCGAGGTCCGGTCCGATCACGTCGAACGACGCCGCCGGCTGCCAGGGCAGCAGCTCACCGCGGGCCTGGAACACGCCGAGCCACAGGTAGTAGCGCCCCCGGGGCAGGGGCAGCCGCTCGATCATGCAGCGGGCGGTGACCTCGTCGTCGGAGAGGTGCATGTCCCGGCGCAGCAGGAAGATGGGCGACGCCGGGCCCTCGGAGAAGCCGACGCACACCCGCCCCGCGAAGCGCTGGGTGGCCCGCAGCGCCAGCACGACCTCGACGGGCCCCTGGGTGCGGACGGCGTCGCCTTCGGGCCCCACGACCTGCGCCTTGACCACCTGGACCGGCCCGGTGCTCGTCGGGGTGATGGCGGCCACGTGCTCCAGTGCGCCGCGGTAGGCGCCGAGCACCTCGCGCGCCGGCCCGTCGCCCTCGACCTCTCCGTCGTGCAGCCAAACCACCCGCTCGCTGATGCCCTCGACCGCGGCCAGGTCGTGGGACACGAACACCAGCGTCGTCCCGTCGGCCAGCATGGCCCGCATGCGGTCGATGCAGCGCTGCTGGAACGCGGTGTCGCCCACGGCCAGCACCTCGTCCACCAGCAGCACATCCGGCTCCAGGAACGCGGCCACGCCGAAGCCCAGCCGCATCTGCATGCCGCTCGAATAGAACTTCACCTGCCGGTCGATGGCCTCGTCGAGCTGGGCGAAGTCCACGATCTCGTCGAAGCGCGACGCCACCTCGCGCCGGGGCAGTCCCAGCAGCGTGCCGTAGAGGTGGATGTTCTCCCGCCCGGTGAGCTCGGGGTGGATGCCGGCGCGCACCTCGATCAGCGCCCCGACCCGGCCCGTCACGTCGAAGCGCCCGGCGTAGGGGTACATGACCCGGGCCAGGATCTTGAGCAGCGTCGACTTGCCCGAGCCGTTGATGCCGACCAGGCCGACCGATTCGCCCGGCTCGACGACGAAGTCGACGTCGCGCAGCGCCCAGCGCCAGCCGCGCCGGCCCTTGCCGGTTGCGATGCGCTTGAGCTGGCCCGCCTTGGCCCGGATCGACTGGCGCGTGGGGTCGGCCCGGAACCGCTTCCAGATCTGCGTGGCCGCGATCGTCCCCTCAGGCGACGTCGGCAAAGCCGCCCTCCGTCTTCTTGAACATGAGGTACCCCACGATGAGGTAGAGGACCGACGCGGTGCCGCCGATCAGCAGGAGGTCGAACCGGGGCGGGTGGCCCAGCAGGATCGTGCGCCGGTAGCCGTCGATCACCGGCACCAGCGGGTTGACCGCCGAGTACACCGGCCACCAGCGGTGCGGCATCTCCTCCAGCCCGTAGCCCACGGGCGTGGCGAACAGGCCGAACTGCAGGATCATCGGCAGCACCTGGCGCAGGTCGCGGAAGTACACGACCATCGCCGACATGCCGACCGTGACGCCGATCGTGAAGGCCAGCTGCACGGCGATCAGCAGCGGCACCCACACGATCGTGGCCGTCGGCACGAACTGGTAGATCACGAACAGGATGCCGAGGATCGACACGGCGATCCCGGTGTCGACGCCGGCCACCGCCACCGACGCCAGCGGGAACACCTCGCGGGGGCAGTACACCTTGTTCAGCAGGGTCAGGTTCTGGGTGATGCTGACCGCGCCCTTGGACAGCGCGCCCGAGAAGAACGTCCACGCCAGCAGGCCCACGTAGGAGAACAGCGGGTAGGGCACGTTGCCCGTGCGCACGTCGGCCACCCGCTTGAAGAAGATGGTGAACACCACCATCATCAGGAACGGCGTGAGCAGGGCCCAGGCGAAGCCCACCTTGGTCTGCTTGTAGCGGGCGCGCAGGTCGCGCTCGGAGAGCACGACGATCAGCTCGCGCCGGCTCCACAGCTCGCGCAGCACCGCCAGCGGGTGCAGGACGCGCCGGAAGATCAGCTCAGGGGGAGGTCCGTCGACCACCGCCACGCTGGTTCCCGCGCTGCCGCCACTTCCTTGCCGCCACCTCGGCACCACGCCATGATGCCTCAATGTCGGCGGGGCGCGCGCTTCAGGTGCTCACGTCCGACCGGCGGCGGGGGGCGGAGACGTTCGGTCGGGACCTGGCGGCCGACCTGGCCGCCCGCGGCATCGACGCGCCCGTGGTCGCACTGGCCGCCTCGGGGGCCTCGGACCCGCTCCCGGTGGACGCGTTCGGGCTGCGGGCGCTGCGCGCCGAGGCCCGGGCCTGCGACGTCGTCGTGGCCCACGGCTCCCGCACGCTGCCCGCCTGCGCGCTGGCCCTGGCGGGGACGGGCGTGCCGTTCGTCTACCGCGGGATCGGCGACCCGCGGGTCTGGTCGGGCCGGGGCCTGCGCCGGTGGCGGACGACGCTGCTGCTGCGCCGGCCCGCGCTCGTCACCGCGCTGTGGCCGGGCGCGGCCGACGCGCTGGTGGACCAGCACGGCGTGCCCCGGGAGCGGATCCGCGTCGTGGGCAACGGCGTGCCCGCCCCGCGCTGCCCGGTCCCCGACGCCGGCGCCCGCCGGCAGGCCCGCCGCCACCTGCGCCTCCCCGACGATGCGCCGGTGGTCGGCTTCCTCGGCTCGCTCACCCCCGAGAAGTGCGTGGGCGCCGCGGTGGCCGCCATCGGGCAGGTGCAGGGGGCGCACCTGCTGGTGGCCGGCGACGGCCCGGAACGCGCGGCGCTGGAGGTCCAGGCCGTGCGGGACGCGCCCGGCCGGGTCCGCTTCGCGGGCGTGGTGGCGGGCGCGGGGCCGGTGCTCGCCGCGGCGGACGCGGTGGTGCTGCCGTCGCGCACCGAGGGGCTGCCGGGCGTCCTGATCGAGGCCGGTCTCAGCGCCCTGCCCGTGGTGGCCACCGCGGTGGGCGGCGTGGCCGAGGTCGTCGCCGACGGCGAGACCGGCGTGCTGGTCCCGCCGGGCGACGTGGACCGGCTGGCCGCGGGGCTGCGCCGGGTGCTGGGGACCGAAGGGCCGGCGCTGGGCCGGGCCGGGCGGGAGCGGTGCCTGGCCCGCTTCGAGATGGGTGTGATCGGGGCCCGGTGGGCGGGCATCCTGGCAGAGGTGGCCGGATGGCCGCCGGTGAGCGAACATGGCACCGGGTGACGAGCGAACGTGAGAGGGGCGGTCCCGCCGGCGTGCTGATGCTGGCCAAGGGACTCGGGCGGGGCGGTACCGAGCGGCTCCTGTGCGGGAGCGTGCGCCTGCTCGACCCGGCCCGCTACCGGGTGGAGGTCGCCTACCTGCTGCCCTGGAAGGACGCGCTGGTCCCCGAGGTGGAGGCGGCCGGCGTCCCGGTCCACTGCCTCGACGCCCCCCACGCCACCAGCGTCGCCTGGCTGGGCCGCCTGCGGCGGCTGGTGCGCGAGCGCGACATCGCCCTGGTCCACACCCACATGCCCGCACCGGCGGTGGCGGCCCGCCTGGCGCTGCCCGGGCGCGCCCCGGCGTTCGTGCACACCGAGCACAACCTGTGGGACCGCTACCGGCCCGCCACCCGCTGGGCCAACCGCCTCACCTACGGCCGCAACGCGGCGGTGATCGCGGTGTCCGGCGCGGTGGCCCGCTCGGTGGGCGGCACCCGGCCGGCGCCCGAGGTCGTGGTCCACGGCGTGGAGCCGCCCGCGGGACCTCCTACCGGTCCGGCCGAGGCCCGCTCCCGGTTGGGGCTGGACGGCAGTGGCCCCGTGGTCGGCACGGTCGGCAACTTCACCGCCAAGAAGGACCACGCCACGCTGGTCCAAGCCCTGTCCGCCCTGCCCGCGGACGTCCGCCTGGTGCTCGTGGGCCTCGGCCCGCTGGAGGCGGACCTGCGCGCCCTGGTCGCCCGCGAGGGCCTGGCCGAGCGGGTCACGTTCGCCGGGTCGCGGGACGACGTCGCCGCGCTGCTGCCGGCGTTCGACGTCTTCGCCCTCAGCTCCCGCTACGAGGGCCTGCCCATCGCCCTGCTGGAGGCCATGGCCGCCGGCCGGCCCTGCGTCGCCACCAGCGTGGGTGGCGTGCCCGAGGTGATCACCGACGGCGAGGACGGCGTGCTCGTCCCCCCGGACGACCCCGCCGCGCTGGCCGCCGCGCTCACCGCGCTGCTGGACGACCCCGCCCGCCGCACTGAGCTCGGCCGGCGGGCCGCAGCCCGGGCCGAGGACTTCCGGCTGGACGCGGCGGTCGCCCGCATCGAGGCGGTCTACGACCGGGTCCTGGCCCGCACCCCCGCGGCGAGGCCGGCATGAGCGCCGTGCAGACGCCGCAGAAGGCCAGCGGGCCGCGCATCGACGCCACCGTCGGCTTCGCCGCCGCGGCCGCCTACCTGATCCTGCTGGCCCTGGCCATGACCCGGGTGTCCTACGACGTGTGGGGGGCGCTGGTGGTGGCACCGGCGCTCACGGCCGGCTCGCTGATCCTGCTGACCCGGGCCCGGCGCAACGAGGTCGACCCCTGGATCGGCAAGCTGCTGGTCGTCGCCTTCGTGACCAAGATGCTGGGCGCGGTCGTGCGCTACGCGGTCACGTTCGAGGTCTACGCCGGGCGGGCCGACGCCGGTGGCTACCACGGCTCGGGCCGCCGCCTGGCCGAGGCCTTCTGGAACGGCACCTGGGCCCAGGTCTACGCCACCGAGGTGCCCAAGATGGGCGGCACCGAGTTCATGCGCCTGGTCACCGGCGTCGTCTACATCTTCAGCGGGCCGACCAAGCTAGGCGGGTTCCTGGTCTTCTCCTGCCTGGGGTTCTGGGGCCTGTACGGCTTCTACCGGGCCTTCCGCATCGGCTTCCCCGAGGGCGACCACCGGCGCTACGCCGTCCTGCTGTTCTTCATGCCCTCGCTGCTGTACTGGCCCTCCAGCATCGGCAAGGAAGCCTGGATGCTGTTCACGCTCGGCATCGCCGCCTGGGGTGCGGCCCTGGTCCTGCGCTACCGCAGCCGGGGCTACGTGGTGCTGGGCCTGGGCCTGGCCGGGACCGCGGCCGTGCGCCCCCACATCACCCTGCTGCTGTTCGTCGCGCTTTTCATCGCCTACCTGTGGCGCCGCCGCTCGTGGGTGGAGTCCCAGACCGGGCTCCTGGGCCGCATAGCGGGGATCGGGCTGATGGTGCTGGTGGGCGGGCTCGTGCTCACCCAGACCGCCGACTTCTTCCACCTCCAGGACCTCGACCCGGCCGGCGTCCAGCAGGTGCTCGACCGGACCCAGGACCAGTCGTCCAAGGGCGCCTCGCAGTACTCGGTGAGCCGCCCCAAGTCGCCGGGCGAGTACCCCGACGCGGTGCTCACCGTGCTGTTCCGCCCGTTCCCGTGGGAGGCCGGCAACGCCCAGGCGCTGGTCGCGTCGGTGGAGGGGACGCTGCTGGCGGTGCTGTTCGTGGTGTCGCTCCCCCGGCTGGCCCGGTTGCCGAGGTTGCTGGTCTCGACGCCCTACCTGCTCTTCGCGGTGGCGTACATCCTCATGTTCGTCTTCGCGTTCTCGTCGGTGGGCAACTTCGGGATCATCACGCGCCAGCGCACGCAGGTCTTCCCGTTCGTGCTGATCCTGTTGTCGCTGCCGCTGCCCGTGCGCCGGCCGGAGTCAGAGAAGCTCGCCCCGGTAGGCCCGCCCGCGTAGGCAGCCCTTGGTGTCGAGGACCAGCCGGCCGTGGTCGGCCACGTCGTCGAGGGGCAGCTCCGGGTGGTCGACCAGCACGATCACCAGGTCGGCCGCCGCGATCTCGTCGACCGTGCACGGCACCACCGGCACCGGCAGGTCGGGATCGCCCACCGCCGGCAGGTGCGGCTCCCAGGCCCGCACGTCCGCGCCGAGCTCCAGCAGGCGCTCGACGACCGCCAGCGACGGCGACTCGCGCCAGTCCGACGTCCCCGCCTTGTAGCTGAGGCCGAGCACCAGCACCCGCGAGCCGCGCACGGCCCGTGACTCCTGGTTGAGCATGACCACGGAGCGGGTCACGACGTAGTCGGGCATGTGCTCGTTGATGTCGTTGGCCAGCTCCACGAAGCGGAACGTGCGACCGAGGCTGTTCTTCACCTTCCACGACAGGTACGACGGGTCGATGGGCAGGCAGTGGCCGCCCACGCCCGGGCCCGGGGTGAAGCGCATGTAGCCGAAGGGCTTGGTGGTCGCGGCGTCGATGGCGCTCCACAGGTCCACGCCCAGGTCGGCGGCGAACATCGCCATCTCGTTCATCAGCGCGATGTTCACGTGGCGGAAGGTGTTCTCCAGCAGCTTGACCAGCTCGGCCTCGGCCGTGCTGTTGACCGGCACCACCTTGTCCACCAGCGTCCGATAGAACGCGTCCACGCAGCGCAGCGAGCCGTCGTCGATGCCCGACACCACCTTGGGCGTGTTGACCAGGCCCCAGCTCGGGTTGCCGGGGTCGATGCGCTCGGGCGAGTAGCCGAGGAAGAAGTCGTCGCCGGCCCGCAGCCCGGACCGCTCCAGGATGGGGCGCACCAGCTCCTCGGTGGACCCCGGATAGGTGGTCGACTCGAGCACCACCAGCGCGCCCGGCTGCAGCCGGTCCGCCAGCGTCGCCGCGGCCGCCTCCACGTGGGACAGGTCGGGCAGGCCCTCGTTGAGCGGCGTCGGCACGGTGATGACGGCGACGTCGTAGGGCCCGATCTCCGCCGCGTCGGAGGTGGCCCGGTAGCCGTTGCGCAGGGCGCCGGCCAGCTCGGCGTCGCTCACGTCGGTCACGTAGGACCGGCCCGCGGCCAGCGCCGCCACCCGGTCGGCGGCCAGGTCGAAGCCCACGACCGGGAAGCCGACGGCCGCGGCCCGCATGGCCACCGGCAGGCCCACGTAGCCCTGGCCGACGATCACGACCCGGGCGCTGCGGTCCTCGATGCGGCTGAGCAGCCGCGCCGCCAGCTCGTCGCCGGGCTGGGGTGCCTCGACGACCTCGCCGGCCACATCGCCGGCACTGACACCGGCGCCGTTCCCATCGGGCGCAACGGCCTCAGCGGCCCCAGCAGC
>DATBGF010000165.1:0-5989 GCA_036558145.1 Acidimicrobiales bacterium | reverse complement strand
GCTTGGTCAGCCACTCCTCGCTGGCCACGTAGGTGCCGCCGCCCTCGGTGGCGGCGTAGTACTCGACCACCACCGGCCCGAACCAGTCGATGATCGCCTGCTTGATGGCCACCGGGCAGGGCGCGGCCCCGTGCAGGATGTAGCGCACGGACGACACGTCGGCCGCCTCCCGCTCCTCATCGGGCAGCGCCAGCAGCCGGTGGAACATGGTCGGGACCATGTGGGTGTGGGTGATGCGGTGCTGCTCGATCAGCCGCAGCGTCTCCGACGGCGACCAGCCGTCCATCACCACGATGCCCACGCCGCCGAGGAGCGGTCCGGCCAGCGAGAACGCCAGCGGCGCGGCGTGGTACAGCGGACCGGTGCACAGGTGCAGCGACTCGCCCGGCACGTAGCCGGTGGCCGGCATGGCCCGGCGGCTGACGGCCTGGTTGTCGGTGCGGTGGACGCCTTTGGGGCGCCCGGTGGTCCCCGACGTGTAGAGCATGGCCCGGCCCAGCACCGGGTCGGGGATGTCGGCCGGGTCCTCGTCCGCCAGGGCGGCGTCGAACGGCTCGAACCCGTCGACGTCGCCGCCGACCGCCAGCCGCAGGGCCGCGGCCGGGGCGCCGAGCGCGGCCTCCGCCGCCACCGCCGCGAAGCGGGAGTCGGCCACGAACGCCTTGGCCTCGCAGTCGTCGACGATGTAGGCGGCCTCCTCGGCGGTGAGGTGCCAGTTGACCGGCGTGAACCGCAGGCCGGCGCGCAACGCGGCGGCGTAGGTCACGGCGTACTCCGCCCGGTTCGACACCATGGCCGCCACCCCGTCGCCCGGCTGCAGGCCGTGGCCGCGCAGCGACCGGGCCAGCCGGTTGGCGTCGGCGTTGAGCGCCGCGAAGGTCCGGTCCCCGCCGGGGCCGCCGGCGGTGACGATGGCCGGCAGGTCGGGGTTCCGCCCGGCCCAGTGGGCCAGCGTCATCCCCGAGCGCATGGCCTCCCGCAACGCCTCCCGCTCGGCGTCGACGGCGGCCGTCGTCTCGGTCACCTACTTGTCCTCGTCGTTGTGGCCCGGTTCCTTGGGCAGGCCCAGCACCCGCTCGCCCACGATGTTGCGCTGGACCTGGGCGGTACCGCCCCAGATGGTGCCGGAGCGGCTGCCGAGGAACTCCGACTGCCAGCGGTCGAGGGCGTAGCCGTCACCCTCGCCGTCGGGGCGGATCATCGAGTGCGCGCCCCGCAGGTTCATGGTCCACTCCCCCAGGTCGCGGGCGTACTCCGACCAGAACATCTTGTTGATCGAGGCCCCGGGGCCGGGCTCCTTGCGGGCCACCACCTCCGACAGCGTGCGCAGGCCCGCGTAGCGCATGAGCTCGGTCTTCGTGTACGCCCTGGCCAGCTCCTGGCGGACGACGGGGTCCTCGTTGCGGCCCAGCCGCTTCGCCTCGTCGACCAGCCGCCAGAACTGGCGCTGGAAGCGGACGTGCTGGGTCGTGGCGTTGCCGCCCCGCTCGTTGCCGAGCGTGGTCATCGTCACCCGCCAGCCGTTGTTGAGCCCGCCGATGATGTTGAACAGCGGCGCCCGGGCCTCGGTCAGGAACGTCTCGCAGAAGCCGCTGTTGCCTGTCATCTGGCGCAGCGGGCGCAGCTCGATGCCGTTGGACTCGCCGTCGCCGGTCTTCATCGGCACCAGCACGTAGGAGATGCCCTGGTGCTTGGGCGCCTCCGGATCGGTCCGGCACAGGCAGAACATCATGTTCGCCATCTGCGCCCCGGAGGTCCACACCTTCTGGCCGGTGATGACGATCTCCTCGCCGTCCACCACGCCCCGGGTCTTGAGCCCGGCCAGGTCGGATCCGGCGTCGGGCTCCGAGAAGCCCTGGCAGTAGCGGTCCTTGCCGCTGATGATGCGGGGCAGGAACTTGGCCTTCTGCTCGTCGCTGCCGTGCACGATGATCGACGGGCCCACGAGCCACTCGCCCATGCCCCGGGTCACCCGGGGCACCTTGGCCCGGGCGAACTCCTCGTTCATGACCGCCACCTCGATGCCGGTCAGGCCCCGGCCGCCGAACTCCTCGGGCCAGCTCACGCACATGTAGCCGGCCTCGGCCAGCTTGTCGGTCCAGGCCCGCAGGCGGGCCCACGCGCCCGGTGCGGTCGGGGCCGCGGCCGCGCCGCGCTCGCCCGCGTCGGGGTCGAGGTCCTCCGGCCGGTTGGCCTCGAGCCACTGGCGCAGCTCGTCGCGGAACTTCTCCGCGGCCGGCCCCAGGTCGATCTCCATCACCATCGTGCGTCTCCCCCTCTATCCGGATTCGGGCCGGCCGAGCGCGGCCACCATGCGCTCGACCAGCGCGCGCCAGGCCGCAGGATCGGGGCCGTCGAGGCCCGACCCGCGGTGTAGCAGCATCCCCAGGTGCAGGATGCGGAACAGGAACAGGACCGCCTCGGGGTCGATGTCGCTGAGCGACCCCTCGGCCTCCGCCGCCGCCACCAGCGGCTCGACCCCCGCCCGCCAGCGCTCGTAGGCGTCGGCCAGGGCGTCGGCCACCTCGTCGTCGCGCCGGGCGGTGACGTACGCCTCCAGCCGCAGGGCCTCGAAGCTGTACAGCGGCTCGTCGGACAGCCGCGCCCCGCGGCGGATGAGGTCGCCCAGGCTGGCCGCGTTGCTGGCCATCACGCCGCCCCGGGCCGAGGCCCCCACGACGGCCTCGCGCAGCAGCTCGTTCTTGGACCGGAAGCGGCCGTACACGGTGCCGGTCGACACCCCGGCCTCCCGCACGATGTCCATGATCTTGGTGCCGGCGTAGCCCTCCCGCGCGAACACCGCGGCCGCAGCCCGGATCAGCCGGGCCCGCAGCTCGTCGGACTCGCGCTCGGGGGCCGCGGTCACGTGGTCCGGCCCGCGATCTCCGCTTGGAGCTGGCGGGAGTAGTCGATGCGGCCGGTGCGCTCGGCGGGGTCGCCGGTGCAGAGCCACAGGGCGGTCTCGGCGAACTCCCCGGGCTTCTCGATGAGCTCGTCGGGCACGCCCCGGGTCAGGCCGTGCATGTCGACGCCCGGCGTGCGGACCAGGCCCGACGGCGACAGCACGTTGACGGCGATGCCGTCGGCGTGGACCTCGGCGGCCAGGCCGGTGGTGAAGCGCTCCAGCGCGGCCTTGCACATGCCGTAGACGGTGCCGCCCCGCATCCGCCGGGACGGGTAGGGCGGGCCCTGGGGGTGGCGGCCGGCGCCGGAGGAGATGTTGAGGATCCAGCCGGCGCCCCGCTCCTTCATGCCCGGCAGCACCATCTGGGCCAGCTCGAACGGGGCCCGCACCTGCACCGCGAACATGAGCTCGTAGTGGCGCTCGGTGAAGTCCTCGACCGGCTCGAAGTAGGTGATCGCCGCGTTGTTCACCAGCACGTCGATCGGGCCCAGCTCCTTGACCGTCTGCTCGACGAGCCGGCGCCGGTCCTCGGCCTTGGACAGGTCGGCGGCCACGGCCACGGCCGTGCCCCCGGCGTCGGTGATCTCGCGCACGGTCGTGCCGATGCTGCCGGGCAGCGGGTGGTCGCCCTCCTCCACCGTGCGGGCCGACACGGCCACCGCCGCGCCCGCGGCCGCGAAGCGCTGGGCGATGGACTCGCCGATGCCGCGGCTGGCCCCGGTGACGAGCGCGACCTTCCCCTCCAGGCTGCTCACGGGTCGACCCTGGCCGCGGCCGAGCCGGAGAAGACCTCGACGCCGTCCTGGTTCCTGGTGCTCACCGTGAGCTCGACCGAGGGCTCGTCGCCCTCGTGCACCGCCTCGACCGTGGCCGTGGTGGTCAGGTCGTCGCCCGGGAACACCTGGGACGTGAAGCGCCCGCCGAAGCGCAGCAGCCGGCCGTCGCCCACCAGGTCGGTGAGCATGTGGCCGGTCATGCCCATGGTGAGCATGCCGTGGGCGAACACGCTGGGGTAGCCCGCCACCTGGGTGGCGAACACCTCGTCGGTGTGGAGGGGGTTGTAGTCGCCGGACGCGCCCGCGTACTGGACGATCTGGGTGCGGCTCAGGTTCTCGGCCACGACGGCCTCGAAGGTCTGGCCTTCCTTCAGCTCGGAGGCCTTGAGGGTCATTGCTGCACCGCCCGCTCCGTGCGCACCGCCACGCTGCGGGCCGTGACCACCAGCTCGCCGTCCTGGTTGCGGTACTCGGTCACCGACTCGGCGAACACGAGCTTGCCCGCCCGCCGGCCCTCCTTCTCCCAGCGCTTGCCCGGCGTCGTGGTGGACGTGAGCACGTCGCCCACCTTCAGCGGCCGGTGGTACTCGTAGTGCTGCTCGGCGTGGAGCCCAGTGCCTCCACCGCCGCGGCCGCCGCCTCCACCGCCGCCGGACGAGCCGCCTTCCGCGGGGGCGGGACGCTGCAGACCCGAGGGCGTCCTGCCGGAGCCGAACCACGGTTTCCCGATCTTGGGACGCAGCCCGTAGTCGGGGTCGAACTGGGCGCCGGCCTGCACGAACGTCGGCGGGGCGATGGCCTGCTCGGGGTCGTAGTAGATCGGGTTGGGGTCGCCGATGGCCCGGGCGAAGAGCATGATGTGCCCGGCCTCGATCGGGAAGCGCTCGACTGCCATGAGGTCGAGAATAACTTTTTCTCTAGGCCGCCGTCAGCGAAAATGTGCCCCCGGTCACGGCCTCCTCGTGCCCGTACGCGTCAGACGTCCCTGACCTGGGGTCAGGGACGTCTGCGGCCTTCGGTCGAGTGCCTGCTACGACCAGCGGTGGGCGACGTCGATCACCAGCCGGCTGCCGTTGCCCGGCCCGGCCAGGAGGAACACCCGGAACGGAAGCCGGGCCCGCACGCCCAGCCCGGCGGTGGTGTAGCCCTCGAACGTGCCGCCGAAGTACACCTGGCGGAACGTCCGGAAGCCCGCCACGTTGACGGCGTGGAGCCGGTCGGGCGGACTGTAGGTCGGCACGCCCGTGGCGACGTTGTAGTCGTCGGCGTGGACCGTGATCTGCAGGAACGCGCCGCCCGCCAGCGGGACCGGATCGCCCGTGCCGTCAGCGGTCACCACAGGTACGTAGCGGACGTCGTAGCCAACCGCCTGGTTGGGGAAGTCGACGGTCTGGGGGCCCAGGTCGAACACGAGCCGGTCCCAGCACTCGTGCTGCCCGGCGCGGAGGTTGTCGATGGTGGCGGTGGACATCCCCGACGCGGTCTTGTCGAGGGACCCCCACGTGATCCCGCAGTACGGCTCGGCGGCACCTGCCGACGGCGCCGGAGCCAGAACGCCCACCGCCGCCAAGGTCGCTGCCGCCAGAACGAAGATACGTCGCATGAATGCGACCTCCTTAGGCTGTCCTGTCCGAGTCGACGCCGAGCACGCGGCATCGGTTGACGGGGAAAACGGACTGACCGGCCGGATGATGTTCCGGCCGGTCAGCCCTCATGCGACGATGCGCTACGACCAGCGGTGAGCGACGTCGATCACCAGCCGGCTCCCGTTGCCCGGCCCGGCCAGGAGGAACACCCGGAAGGGCAGCCGCGCCCGCACCCCGAGGCCCGCGGTGGTCACACCCTCGAACGACCCTTGGTAGAACACCTGGCGGAACGTCTGGAAGCCGGTGACGTTCACCGCGTGGTACCGGTCCGCCGGCTGGTAGGTCGGCACACCCGTGTTCGGGTCGAAGTCGTGGGCGACGACGGCGATCTGGAGGAACGCCCCGCCGGCCAGCGGCACGGGGTTGCCGGAGCCGTCCTCGGTCACCACCGGGACGTAGCGGACGCTGTAGCCGGCCCCACCCGGGGCGTTCAGGTCGAACACCAGCCGGTCCCAGCACTCGTTCTGCCCGGCCCGGAGGTTGGTGATGAGCCCGCCGCCTCCGCCGGACGCGGTCTTGTCGAGGGACCCCCACGTGATCCCGCAGTAGGGCTCGGCGGCACCTGCCGACGGCGCCGGAGCCAGAACGCCCACCGCCGCCAAGGTCGCTGCCGCCAGAACGAAGATACGTCGCATGAATGCGACCTCCTTAGGCTGTCCTGC
>DATBGF010000164.1:0-3660 GCA_036558145.1 Acidimicrobiales bacterium | reverse complement strand
GTCTTGCGCCGGCGGGGGCTGCGGACGACCCGGACCGGTGGCCGGCTCGGGTCCGGTGGCTTCGATGCGCTCATCGCCCGGAGTATCGCACCGGGTCGCGACACCACGTCCGCAACTTTTTCCCTGTCCACAGGACCACCTCGGCCCTCTCAGCAGGTCGAGTGACCCAAAGAAGTTCCGCATTCGCGCAGCCGTCCCCAGCCTTTGCCGGGGTTGTCCACAGCTGTCCCGGCGGCCGTCAACAACCGCGCCCGACTTGTCCACAGGCTGCGCGAGGCTGGCGTTGACGGCCCCTGACCCGCATGCGATCGTGCACGGCGACACGAGACCCCCGGAGAGACAACGGCTCTCGCTCTGTAAGGGGAAGGCAGAGCGCAAGCCAGCGAATCCCCGGGGGTCTCGTGAGCCATTTCCGTCAGGTGGCCAGGCGGTGGGCGCGGAGCACGACGTCGCCGACGTGGTGGGTCGAGACCGCACCCGGCGGCCGGGGGCGCAGCTCGTGGACCTCGATCTCCCACTCGGGGGAGCCGGCGAGCGCGGCGGCGATCTCGTCGACTCCGAGGTAGGCGTCGGGGTCGAACATGCGCGTCTGCTCGGTGACGTCGACCGGTGCTCGCATCGGGGTCAGGTCGTGCCCGACCACGAGCAGCGTCCCGCCGGGAGCGACGCCGGCGAGCAGGTTCGACAGGCCGCGGCGATCGGGGGTGCGGTAGACGGAGCCGTACTGCATCGACACGAGGTCGTACCCGCCCGGCTCGTACGCGTCGGGGGCGTTGGCGTCGCGGTGAAGGCAGTCGATGTCGAGCCCGCGGCGCGCTGCCTCGGCCGACAACCGGGCGAGGACGCGGGACGAGATGTCGGTCGCGGTGACCCGCCAGCCTCGCTCGGCGAGCCAGATGGCGTCGCCGCCCTCGCCGGCGCCGACGTCCAGTGCGCGCCCCGGCGCCAGCTCGCCGACCTCGTGCACGAGCGTCCCGTTGGGGTTGCCGCTCCACGTCGGCGCGTCGTCGCTGTAGCGGTGATCCCAGTCGGTCTCGTCGCCCGAGGGCCGAGCGGCGGCGCGCAGGTCGTCGTCGGCGAGGCTGAAGGCGATCATGGCGCCGACCCGGCTGCCGTGGGCGGCGGCGTGGAGCACGTGCATGCTCGGGTCGGTCAGGTTGCCGGCCGCGTAGAGCCTGGGCACCTCGGTCTGGCCCGTCGGGTCGACCTCCACCACCTCACCGAGGCCGCTGGGGTGCGGGGTGGTCCGCAGACCGACGGGCGCGAACGCCTCGGCCCGCGCCCGGACCCTGGGGGTCACCACCACGGCGTCGGCACCGAGCGTGCGGCCGTCGACCAGCTCGACGCCGGCGACCCGGCCGTCCTCGCCGGTGACGACCAGCCGCACCCCCGCCCGCACGACCTCGGTGCCGGCGGCGGCCAACGCCTCCAGCACGCCCTCGTCCACGCCGGAGGCGTCGTGCAGCACGATGGTGAAGCGGGCGGCCAGCTGGCGGAACAGCGGCGTGGGGTGGAGGGCCGCGGGATGGGTCACGATCTGCAGGACGCGCTGGTCGCGCACCTCGAAGCCGTGGCAGAAGGGGCAGTAGAGGACGTCGCGGCCCCAATGCTCGGCGACGCCGCCGATGTCTGGCAGCTCGTCGGCGAGCCCCGTGGCCGCGAGCACCCGCCGCGCCACCAGCGCGTGGCCACCGGCGACCTCGACGCGGAACCAGCCGTCGTCCGTGCGGTGCACGGCGTGGGCTCGGCCGGTCAGGACCTCACCGCCGTAGCTCCGGACCTCGTCGCGGCCCACGGTGCGCAGCTCCCCGGGCGGTATGCCTTCGCGACCGAGGTAGCCGTGCATGTGCGCGGCGGGTGCGTTCCGGGGCGTGCCGTCGTCGACGACGATCACCGCTCGGCGCTGCCGGGCGAGCTGGAGGGCGGCGGCCAGGCCGGCGGCCGACCCACCGATCACCGCGACGTCGCAGTGCCGCTCGACCGAACGTTGTGCGTGCTCAGCCATGCGACGACGATACGTCATGACCCCACACGCCTTCAGCGTGTCGATCTGGGGGGTTGCCGTTCGTGTCGATGGTGAGAAGGTTCCTCGTCGACGCTGAGGGGTGATCACCATGACCGAGGTGCTGCTGACCGGGCTGAAGATCGGAGAGTCGGCGCGCTGGCACGACGGGCGGCTGTGGCTGTCCAACTGGGGGGCGCGGGAGATCCTGGCCGTCGACCTCGACGGCAAGGCCGAGGTGATGGCGACCGTGCCGACGACCATGCCGTTCTCGATCGACTGGCTGCCGGACGGGCGGCTGCTGGTGGTGGCCGGGCCCGAGGGGCGGCTGCTGCGCCAGGAGCCCGACGGCTCCCTGGTCGACCACGCCGACCTGAGGGTGCTCGACGCCAACCTCAACGAGCTGGTGGTCGACGGCCGCGGCAACATCTACGTCAACGGCGGCACCGACTTCCATCCCGGCGAGGGCGAGGCGCCCGGCTTCGTCGCCCTGGTCACGCCCGACGGCCGGGTCCGGCGGGTGGCCGAGGGGCTGGCGTTCCCCAACGGGATGGCGGTCACCCCGGACGAGGAGACCCTGATCGTCTCGGAGTCGTTCGCGGGCACGCTCACCGCCTTCGACATCGGCCCCGACGGGAGCCTCGCCAACCGGCGCGTGTGGGCCCCGGTGCCCGGCGACGGCATCGTCATGGACACCGACGGGGCCGTGTGGACGCCGGGATGGAACGACGCCGGCCCGGCCTGCCTGCGGGTCGCCGAGGGCGGCGAGATCCTGGACACCATCCCGCTCGACCGGGCCGGGTTCGCCTGCACCCTCGGCGGCGACGACGGGCGCACCCTGTTCATCCTGGCCGCCGACTGGCACATGCGGGGCGGCTTCGAGGACAACATCAAGCGCCTGATCACCGGCCCCGAGACCGGCCAGGTGGTCACCGCCCGCGCCCCGGCCGCCCACACCGGGCACCCCTGAGGCCCTGCCCGGGATCAGATCGACCGCAGGCCCTCCAGGACCCGTTCCAGCAGGGCCAGGTCGGGGCGGTCGCCGGCGGACTCGGGCCGGTACAGGTGGACCAGGCCGTCGGCGACCATGTCGGCCAGCAGGACCCGGGTCACGCCCACGGGGATGGCCAGGCGGGCCGAGATCTCGGCCACCGACACCATCTCGGCGCAGAGCAGGACGATCGCCCGCCGCTCGTCGCCCAGGTCGGCGGTGACCATGGCCGAGGGGTCGGCGAAGACCAGGGCCTCCAGCTCCAGGTCAGCCCGGACCGGCTGGGTGCGGCCTCCGGTGATGGCGTAGGGGCGGACGACCCTGTTCGCCCCCCGGCCGTGGTCACCCGGCATTGGCCGGCTCGGCCCGTGGCACAGGCAGCTCGCCCGGGCCGGGGTCCAAGCGGACCAGGATCTCCGACGGCAGCAGGACCATCGCCGTCACCCCTCCGTAGAACGACGGCCGCAGCCGGACCTTGATGCCGTACCGCGCCGCCAGCCGGCCGACCACGAACAGGCCCATCCGGCGCGACAGGGAGGCGTCCACGTCCGGGCTCTGCTCGAGCCGGCGGTTGATCTCCTCCAGGTCGTCGGGCTGGATGCCGATGCCGCGGTCCTCGATCTCCAGCACGTGCCCGGCGGCGGCCGGGTGGGCGGACACGGTCACG
>DATBGF010000163.1:0-3193 GCA_036558145.1 Acidimicrobiales bacterium | reverse complement strand
GGCGGTCGCCCCCGAGGGCTTCGTGGTCCTGGGTGACGCCACCTGCGCCTTCAACCCCGTGTATGCACAGGGGATGAGCGCAGCGGCCCTGTCCGCCGAGGCCCTCGAGCGCACGCTCGAGGCCCGGGCAGGCACCCATGCGGCGCAGCAGGCCATCGCCGAGGCCAACGCGGGCGCCTGGATGGTCGCCACCGGCGAGGACCGGCGCTACCCCGGCACAAAGGGCGGCTCGACCTCCCTGGCCGACCGGGTGCTGCACCGCTACTTCGACCGGATCGTGCGGGCCGCGGCGCACGACGAGGGCGCCTACAGCGCCTTCGTCGACGTGCTGGCGCTGCTGGCCCCACCGGAGTCGCTGCTGCGGCCGGGCCTGGCCGCCCGGGTGCTCACGAGGCGCCACGCAGCCCCGCCCGCCGACCTGCCGCTGCCCTCTCGCCGAAGGGCTCCCCTGGCGGCCTGACCCACTGTCCCGACACCCCTGATCCGCCTCACACCCAGGGATGCGAACCCATGACCGACCGCCGAACCACCACCCATCCTCCACTGGCCGCTCATGCCGTGGTCGTCGGAGCCGGGCTCGCCGGGCTGACCGCAGCCCAGGCGCTCAGCCGGCACGTCGAGCGCGTCACGATCGTCGAGCGGGACGACCTGCCCGAGCGTCCCTCCGCTCGACCGGGCGTACCCCAGGGCCGTCACCTGCACGTCCTCCAGCCGGGCGGGTCGGCGGCCCTGGAGCGCCTGCTCCCGGGGTTCGAGGCCGAGCTGCTGGCGGCGGGGGCGACGCCGGTGCGCATCCCCGAGGACGCCCTGTGGATGAGCCCCCAGGGGTGGTCGCCCCGCTTCCCGGCCCGGGACGGCCACGTCGTGCTGTCGGCCTCGCGTGAGCTGATCGAGTGGGCCGTGCGGCGCCGGGTGTTCGAGTCGCCCCAGATCCTCGTGCGGTCGGGGCTGGACGTGCGGGGCCTGGTGATCCGCGACGGGCGGGCCCAGGGCATCGACGTGCGGTCCCGGCGGGCGGACCGCACGTCACCCACCGTCACCATCGACGCCAACGTCGTCGTCGATGCCAGCGGGCGGGGCTCCCCCTTCGCCCGCTGGCTGGTGGCGGCGGGCCTGGAGGCGCCCGCCGAGACGGTCATCGACTCCGACCTCGTGTACGCCAGCCGGCTCTACCGGCGCAGCCCCGGCGACACGCCCGGCTGGAAGGGCGCGCTGGTGCAGCCCCGGCCGCCGCACGAGCCCCGCGCCGGCATCCTCTTCCCGGTCGAGGGCAACCGCTGGCTGCTGACGATGTCGGCCGCGGGCGGGGACGAGCCGCCCGGCGACGAGGAGGGTTTCCTGGCCTTCGCCCGCAGCCTTCGGATCCCCGACATCGCCGAGGTGGTCGAGCGGGCCGAGCCGCTGGGGCCCATCGCCACGTACCGGCGCACCGAGAACCGCTGGCGCCACTACGAGCGCCTCCAGCGGCCTCTGGACGGCTTCCTGGCGGTCGGCGACGCCCTGCGGACCTTCAACCCGCTCTACGGCCAGGGGATGAGCACGGCGGTCATGACGGCCGAGGCGCTGGACCGGTGCTTGACGGCCCACCTGGCCGGGCGGCGGGACCTGGCCGGCTTCACGGCGGGCGCCCAGAAGGAGCTGGTGAGGCCGTCGGCGGGTGCCTGGACGATCTCCACCGGCGTGGACCTGCGCTACCCGAACGTCAAGGGCGACACCCGGGGCCGGCTGCGGCGAGCGGTCGACGGCCTGGTGGGCCGGTACATGGACCGGATCGTCCGGGCGGCCACCCACGACCGCGAGGTCAACGCCGCGCTGTTCGACGCCATCGGCCTGCTGGCCGAGCCGTGGTCGCTGATGCGGCCGAGCATCGCCTGGCGGGCGCTGCGGCCCGGCCCCCCGGCCGCGAGCGCCCGCCCGGTGTGGCCGGCCCCGGTCCCCTCGGCGGCGGAGGTCGCCTGACAACAGATCGCGCCGGGGAGTGGCGTGGGCGGTCGGCGGAAAGCCGTCCACGCCTGGCGCGACAGAGGCGGTGCCCCACGGGGGGGCACCGCCTCTGCCCTTCGGGCCGTTGTCTCCAGGCCAGCCGAGCAGTGGAGCCGGTGGACAGCCGCCAGATCCCCACGCGTGGGCTGAGGCGAACGCCCTGCCTGCTCGGCCGGTCAGATCTGTGTCGGGCTCAGATGCCGAGGCGCTGGGCCAGCAGCTCGCGGTGGTAGGTCGGGTCGCCGAACAGCAGCTCGGACGACTTGGCCCGCTTGAAGTACAGGTGGGCCGGGTGCTCCCAGGTGAAGCCGATGCCGCCGTGGATCTGGATGTTCTCGGCGGCCGAGTGGAAGTACGCCTCGGAGCAGTAGGCCTTGGCCAGGCAGGCCACCTCGGGCAGCTCGTCGTTGAGCTCGGCGGCGCACCAGGCCGCGTAGTAGGCGGCCGACTTGGCCGACTCGACCTCGAGCAGCATGTCGGCGCACTTGTGCTTGATGGCCTGGAACGAGCCGATGGGCCGGCCGAACTGGACCCGGTCCTTGGCGTACTGGACCGACATGTCCAGCACCCTCTGGGCCCCGCCGACCTGCTCGGCGGCTAGGGCCACGACGGCCAGGTCCATGACCCGGCCGAGCACGGCCTCGCCGCCGTTCTCCTCGCCCAGCAGCGTGGCCGGGGTGCCGGAGAACTCGAGCTTGGCCTGCTTGCGGGTCTGGTCCATGGTGGCCAGCGGCGTGCGGGTCAGGCCTTCGGCGTCGCCCTCGACCCGGAACAGCGAGATGCCGTCGCCGGTGCGGGCGGCCACCAGGATCAGGTTGGCCACGTGCCCGTCGAGCACGAACATCTTGGTGCCGTCGAGGGTCCAGCCGTCACCGGAGCGGGTGGCGGTGGCCTCGATGCCGGTGGTGTCCCAGCGGCCGTTCGGCTCCGTGAAGGCCAGCGTGGCGATGGTCTCGCCCGAGGCGATCCCGGGCAGCAGGTCCTTCTTGGCCTGCTCGTCGCCGGAGTGGAGGATCGTGTTGGTGGCGAGGGCCACGGTGGCGAAGAAGGGGGCGGCGAGCAGCGCCCGGCCCATCTCCTCCAGCACGACCGTCAGCTCGACGTAGGTGTAGCCCTGGCCCCCGTACTCCTCCGGGATCGTGAGCGACTGGAGCCCCAGCTCGCCCGCCATCTGGGACCACACCGCGGGGTCGTAGCCCTCGGTGGTGTC
>DATBGF010000162.1:0-9903 GCA_036558145.1 Acidimicrobiales bacterium | reverse complement strand
GCCGGCTCGGTCCTCCAGACGGACGCTCCGGACGCCACGTCCCAGGCCTCCACGACGACGCCCTCGGGCGCCAGCGTGGCGGCATAGACACGGCCGCCCGACACCGCGGGCGCGGCGGTGGCGGCCGTGGCGTAGGTGCGGACCAGATCGCCGGTGTGCGCATCCAACGCCGCGAGCGTCCCGAACTGGCCGGCAACCTCTGTCGCCACGAACACCAGGCCGTCCGCCGAGGCGATCCTCGTCTCGGCGCCGAAGCAGCTCTGGTTGCAGGTCGGAGGCGGCACCGCGACCGTCCAGCGCTCCTCCCCGGTGCCCTCGTCCAGGGCCGTGACCAGCCCGGCGCCGCCGGTGCCGAGCGCTTGCCCGGCCACGATGACGAGGCCGTCCGTCACGAGCACGTCCTTGCCCCGGCTGGGTAGCTCCGCCTGCCACTGGAGGCCGAGCTGGGCGACGTTCCCGACGCCGATCTGGTCCTCGAGGGGGTTGAACCCGGTGCGCTCCGGTCCGAACCGCGGTTGGGCCCAGGCACATCCGCCGGCCAGCAGAGCCAAGCCCGCCATCACGGCCGCGCCCGGCCGTCCCCGGCCCGCGACCCAGCGCGAGATCCCCATCATCGCCACACCCCCCAGACTCCGTTGCCCCTGTCGTAGCACTCCCCGGCCACCGGGGCGCCCGAATCTAGGTGCGCGGCGTGTCGTACTTGTAGCCGAGGCCCCGGATGGTCACGATCCGGGTCGGGACCGCGGGGTCGCGCTCGACCTTGGCCCGCAGCCGCTTGACGTGGACGTCGAGCGTCTTGGTGTCGCCCACGTAGTCGGTCCCCCAGACCCGGTCGATCAGCGTCTCGCGGGGCAGCACCCGGCCGGCGTTGGCCAGGAGCAGCTCCAGCAGCTCGAACTCCTTGAGCGGCAGCTTGACCTGCTCGCCGCGGATCTCGACCTCGTGGCGCTCCGGGTCGAGCCGCACGTCGCCCACCTCGATGGCCTCGCCGGGGGCGGCGCGGCCCGCCGTGTCGGCCGGCCGGCGGCGCAGCACGGCCCGCATGCGGGCCACGAGCTCACGCAGCCGGTAGGGCTTGGTGACGTAGTCGTCGGCCCCGACCTCCAGGCCCACCACGGTGTCGATCTCCGACCCCTTGGCCGTCACCATGATGATGGGGACCGTCGAACGCCGCCGCAGCTCGCGGCAGACGTCGACCCCGGAGATCTTCGGCAGCATCACGTCGAGCAGCACCAGATCGGGCTTGACCGCGTCGAACACCTCGAGCGCCTCCGCTCCGTCGTGTGCGGTCTGGACCCGGAAACCCTCCCGTCTGAGCCCCACGGTGAGGGCTTCCACGAAGCTGTCCTCGTCCTCGACGAGGAGGACCGTGGCGTCGGGCGTTGTCATCCAGCCTCCTTGGTGACGGCGACCGGTCCCGGCCCGGCGGGCAGCCGCAGCGTGAACGTCGAACCCACGCCCTCGCGGGACTGGACGCGGACTTCGCCCCGGTGGTTCGAGGCGACGTGGCGGACGATGGCGAGCCCGAGCCCGGTGCCGCCGGTGTCCCGGCTGCGGGCGCGGTCCACCCGGTAGAAGCGCTCGAAGATCCTCTCCAGGTCCCGGCGGGGGATGCCGATGCCGTGGTCCCGGACGGTGACGTCGACCCAGGCGCCGTCGGTGCGGGCCCGGACGTCGATGGAGCTGCCCGGCTCGCTGTACTTCACCGCGTTGTCGAGGAGGTTGGTGACTGCGGACACCAGCTGGCGGCGGTCGCCGACCACGGTGAGCCGGGCCGGCGGCGGCTCCACCTCGATCTCGATGCCGCGCTGCTCGGCCGCGGGCCGGACCCGGTCGGTGGCGTCGATCACGAAGCCGGCCACGGCGACCTCGTCGGTGGCGAGGCCCGTCGCGACCTCCAGCCGGGACAGCTCCAGCAGGTCGTCGATCGTGTTGCCCACCCGGAACGCCTCGCTGGCGAGGCGCTCGGCCAGGCGGCGGGTCACGTCCGGGTCCTTCTCGTCCAGGAGCGTCTCGGCCAGCAGCGCCAGCGCTCCGACGGGCGTCTTCAGCTCGTGGCTGATGTTGGCCACGAAGTCGCGGCGCACGTTCTCCAGGCGGCGGCGCTCGGAGGTGTCCTCCACCACCACCAGCACGCCGGACGGCCGGGTCGGGCTCTCCAGCGGCACCGCCCGCACGCTGAGGACCCGGCGGGGCGGGCCGAACAGCTCGAGCTCGCGCTCGCCGCCCCGGCCCCGCAGCGCGTCGGACGCCATCGTGGTGATGGCCTCCTCCACCAGGGCGTCGCTGTGGCGGGCGGCCAGGAACGAGGCGGCCGGATCGTTGCGGTACACGATCTCGCCCTGCTCGTCGAAGATCACGACCCCGTCGGCGATGGCTCCGAGCGCCCACGACAGGCGGTTCTCGGCCCGGGCCGACCGCGCTCGACGGTCCCGCGCCGCCGCGGCCGCATGCTCGATGTCGTCGAGCGCGTCGTCCAGCGAGGGCCGCACCCGGTGGTCGAGCGGGGGCGCGTTGGCATCGAGCACCCGCGCCGCATCCGACAGCCGCTCCGCCGCCGCCCGCCGGGTCACGGTGGCCGCCACCAGCGCAGCGAGGGCCCCCAACAACGCGAGCACCAGGATCGCCACGATCACCATGGCGCCCTCATCCCGCCACCCCGCCGCCCCGACGGGTCATGCCGTCCTCCGGGCGTCGGTCACGAGGGCGCCGAGCAGGTCGCTCACGTCGACCCGGTCGTCGATCCGGATGCCGCCGATGGCCGACACGGCCACGTAGCCGGCCTTGACCAGCGCGGTGTCGCAGTCGGGCGGCAGCTCGACCTCGCTCGGGCGCAGCTCCATCTGCAGGCGGCCACCGCCCTCCGCCGTCTCGACCACCGCCGAGCGGACCGTCCCGAACGGGGCCAGCGTGGCGGGCCGGGCGCCGGCCAGCCGCTCGGGCGGCCGGTCGGGGACGTTCAGGTTCAGCACCGCGCCGGCCGGGGCCGCGGCCAGCCAGTCGACCGCGGCCGCCGCCACCGCCGCGGCCGTGTCCCAGTGGCGGGGGACGCCGGGATCGAGGCGGGTGGGCACGTCCAGGCTCACCGCCAGGCCCCGACCCCCGAAGTTCGCGGCCGTGAGCGCCGCCCCCACGGTCCCGGAGTGGAGCACGGCCCGACCTGTGTTGGCACCGGGGTTGATCCCGGAAACCACCAGGTCAGGCGGCTCGCCGAAGCCTCCGAGCCGGGCGGCCAGCACGCACAGGCCGGGCGGCCCGTCGACCGCGTAGGCCGGGACCCCGGCCAGGCCCGGCAGCTCGACCGGACGGGCGTCGATGTGCTCGTCCAGGTGGATGCGCCCGATGGCCGCCCCCATGCCGCTCATGTCCTGGTCGGGAGCCGCCACCACCACGTCGCGCCCGTCGTCCACCAACGCCCTGGCCAGAGCGTGGAGACCGGGCGACGACACCCCATCGTCGTTGGTCACGAGCACCTTCATCCCCGACAAGTGTGCCGCCGGGGGCGGCTTCACCGGACCTCGGCGGAGAGGTGACCGGCCTCGCCGGTGAGCAGGTACCGGAGTCGGGCGCCCAGGACGGCGGCATGGTCGGCGATGCGGTCGGCGGCCTGACCGGCCACGAACAGGTCCATCGCGAGGCCCACGGCGTCGGGCCCGTCGAGGCGGCGCAGCTCGGAGAGGAGGCGCTCGTGGATCGTGGTCAGCTCGGGCCGGTGCTCGACCAGCTCGGTGGCCAGCGTCAGGTCCTGGGTGGCCCAGGCGCGCAGGGCGGTGCGGTAGGTGTCGACCGCTATGTCGACCAGCGTGCGCACGATGTCCCACGCCGGCCCGCAGGTGGCCAGCTCGTCCCGGTCGGGGCCGAGCTTGATGACCCGCAGCGCCAGGTCGCCCACCCGCTCGAACTCCGAGAGGATGCGCACCACCGACACCAGGTAGCGCAGGTCGCCGGCCATGGGCTGCTCGCGGTTGAGCAGGTCGTAGCAGCGCTCCATGAGCGACACGTGCATGGCGTCGATCTCGTCGTCGGCCGCCAGGGCCGCCGGCAGGACACCGCCCTCGTCACCGTGGTCGAGGATCTCCCGCATGCGCTCCAGGTTCTGGTCCACGCGCACGCCCATGAGCTCGACCTGGAGGCGCAGCTGATCCAACTCCTCGTGGAAGGCGATGCGCATGGGGACGGGAGCGCTGTCAGCCGACATCGGTAAGCACCGTAGGAAGGGCAGATGAACAGTCGGTGAGACAGACGGTGAACGACGGGTGAACGAGACCGGAACGTTTGCCCCAGGCGAGTGAACGCACCCGCTCTGACCTGGTACTGCCCGCGGCCCACGCTCAGCCGTGCTCGACCCGCAGCTTCTCCAGGAGCTCCCGGTCGTGCGCGTAGGTGAGCAGCGAGGCCGCCTCGGCGAGCGGCACCCAGCGCCGCCCGTCGATCTCGTCGTTGGCCTCCCACGGCATCAGCCGGACCGGGCTCATCAGCCAGTAGCGCACGAGCTTGTCGCGGCCCTTGCCGTCCCGATAGCGGGTCGAGGGCAGCTCCTCACCCAGCTCGGCCTCGACGCCCGTCTCCTCGGCCACCTCCCGCAGCGCCGCGGTCTCCCAGGACTCGCCCCGCTCCAACTTGCCCTTGGGGAAGCTCCAGTCGTCGTACCGCGGCCGATGGATCAGCGCCACCTCGATCCCCGGCTTCGTCCCCCCGTTGCCGTCGGGCACGGACGCCGAGCGCCACAGCAGCCCCCCGGCCGCGCGCACCTGCGGGCTCGCGCGCTTCTTCCGCCGAGAGGAGGTCGCCATTCCCTGATGTTCATACCCGGTTCCGGCCGCAATCCGCGAGCGGGCCCCCTATCCGGCAGCCGAACGCGGCTCGCTCTGCGGGCTCGGCAGCGGATGGACCTCGCCCAGCGGCAGTGACGGTGGCGCACCCTCCCGCCGCGACCGCAGCTCTCCCACCCGGTCCAGCTGGCGCTCGAGCTGCCGCCTACGGGTGCCGGCCAGGTCGTCCCAACTGCGCCGCACGCTGTCGAGGCTGCGCCCCACCTTGTCGAGCGCGTCCGCGAACTTGCCCCACTGGGACTCGAACGCGGCCAGGCAGGCCAGGATCTCGTCGGACGTGCGCTGCAGCTGGGTCTGCTCCACCGCCTGGCGGATCACCGCCAGCACCGAGAACAGCGTGCTGGGCGAGCACAGCACCACCTTCTGGCGCAGCGCCACCTCCACCAGCTCACGGTCGTGCTGGTGCACGAAGGCGTACACCGCCTCGTTGGGGATGAACAGCAGCACTTCGTCGAGCGTCCGGTCGGGGTCGATGTAGACCCGGCCCGACAGCTCACGGACCCGGGCCCGCACGTCGCGCACGAAGGCCAGCGCGTGCTGGTCACGCTCGCGGTCGGACAGCGCCTCCAGGTAGCGCAGGTAGTTGTCGACCGGGAACTTGACGTCCATGTGCAGGACCCGGCCCCCGGGCAGCAGGAACGTGAAGTCGGGGATGGTGCCCGCAGCGGTCGCCGACTGCTTGCGGTAGCTGATGCCCTCGACCAGCCCCGCGGCCCGCAGGACGTCGTCGGCCATGCGCTCGCCCCACTGGCCCCGGGCCCGCGGGTTGGCCAGCGCTTGGCGCAGCGACTGGGTGGTGTCGGCCAGGCGGGCGCTGACCGCGGCCATCTCGGCCAGGCGCGTCTCGACCCGGCCGTGCTGCTCGGCCCGCTCGCGCTGCAGCGAGCCGACCAGGTCGGCCACCCGGGCCAGCTCCGCCCGCACGTCACCCATGCGGGCCTCGACCGCGGCGTTGCGCACCGCCAGCTGCTCGTCCATCGCGCCGCGCATCTCGCCCATGCGCTGCTCGAACGCGGCGCTGCGACCGGCGATCTCGCGCGAGCCCGCCTCGGCCTGGGCGCCCAGGCGCTCGCCCGCCACCTTCACCACCGTGTCGACCGCGGCGTCGACCGCCGCCCGCAGGGTGGCCTCGTGCGCCGCCGCAGCCCGGGCGCGCTCGTCCGCCGGTGCCGGCCGCACACGGCCGAGCACCGCCAGGGCGGCGGCCACGCCGGCCCCCAGGCCGACGACCATGCCCACGACGAGCAGTGCTGCGTTCATGGGCCGGACGTTACGAGCGGGGTGTGACACTTTCGGGGACCGCAGGCCGGTCCCGGCGAAAAAAAGTCAGACCACGATGGCGGTGGCGCTGCGGTCGGCCCGCTCGGTGGTGAGCCGCTGCAGCTCCGCGTGGGACTCGACCTCGCCGCCGGGCGGGCAGCGGGTCCACTGGCCGTCGGCGTCGAGGGTCCAGGCCAGCACGTCGTCGCGCAGCGCCACGTCCAGGATCTCGTCCAGCCGGGCCTGCAGGTCCGGCTCGCCCACCGGGGTGAGCACCTCCACCCGCCGGTTGAGGTTGCGCGGCATGAGGTCGGCCGAGCCGATGAGGTACCGGGGACGATCCGGTCCGTCGCCGTTGGCGAAGCGGTAGATGCGCGAGTGCTCGAGGTAGCGGCCGACGATCGAGCGCACCGTGATGTTCTCCGACAGCCCGGGGACGCCCGGGATCAGGCAGCAGATGCCCCGCACCACCAGGTCGACGTCCACGCCGGCCTGCGAGGCCCGGTACAGGAGCTCGATCATCCCCTCGTCGACCAGGCTGTTCATCTTCATCGTGATGCGACCCCGGCCGGGGCCTTCGCCCGCCGCCTCGATCTCGCCCTCGATGAGGGCCTCCAGCGCCGGTCGCAGCAGCCGGGGCGCCACCGCCAGGCGCTGGTAGTCGATGTTGCGGCCGTAGCCGGTGAGCTCGTTGAACAGCTGGGTGAGGTCGCCGCCGATGGCGGGATCGCAGGTGAGCAGGCCCAGGTCCTCGTAGATCCGGGCCGTCCGGGAGTTGTAGTTGCCGGTGCCGACGTGGCAGTAGCGGCGCAGGCCGTCCGCTTCCTCCCGCACCACCAGCAGGGCCTTGGAGTGGACCTTGAGCCCGATCAGCCCGTAGGTGACGTGCACGCCCGCCGTCTCCAGCAGGCGGGCCCACTCGATGTTGGCGCCCTCGTCGAAGCGGGCCTTGAGCTCGACGATGACCGCCACCTGCTTGCCCCGGTCGGCCGCCCGGATCAGCGCCCGGACGATCGGGCTGTCACCGGACGTGCGGTACAGCGTCATCTTGATGGCCAGCACCTGGGGGTCGACCGCGGCCTGGCGGACGAACTCCTCCACCGTGGTGCGGAAGCTCTCGTAGGGGTGGTGGACCAGCAGGTCGCCCTGGCGCATGGCGGCGAACACGTCGGCCCGCTCGCCCTCGCCCTTGGAGAGCCGGGTGGGCGTCACCCGCTGGTAGGGCGGGTCCTTGAGGTCGGGCCGGTCGAGCCCGTGCACCGCCCACAGGCCGCCCAGGTCGAGCGGCGCGGTGTGGAGGTAGACGTCCTCGTCGGCCACGTCGAGCTCGCGCTGGAGCAGCTCGCGCACCTCGTCGGACATGGCGGCGTCGATCTCCAGCCGCACGGCCCGGCCGAAGCGCCGGCGCCGCAGCTCGATCTCGACCGCGGCCAGCAGGTCGTCGGCCTCTTCCTCCTCCAGCGTGAGGTCGCTGTTGCGGGTGACGCGGAAGGCGTGGTGCTGCTCGATCTCCATGCCCGGGAACAGCTGGTCCAGATGGGCGGCGATGACCTGCTCGAGGGGCACGTAGCGCTCGCCGTCGGGCAGCACCACGAACCGCGGCAGCAGGGAGGGGACCTTGACCCGGGCGAAGCGCCGGGCGCCCTCGTCGGGGTCGCGCACGATGACGGCCAGGTTGAGCGACAGGTTGGAGATGTAGGGGAACGGGTGGCCCGGATCGACCGCGAGCGGCGTCAGGACCGGGAAGATGCGCTCCTCGAACGTCTCGACCAGGAACTTCTCGTCGTCCTCGTCGAGATCGGCCCAGGACGACAGCTTGATCCCCGCCGCCGCCAGGCCCGGCGCCACCTGGTCGAGGAAGCAGACCTGCATGCGGGGCAGCAGCAGCTCGACCTGGTCACGGATGTCGAGGAGCTGCTGGGCGGAGGTGCGCCCGTCGGGGCTGAGGGCGCCCACCTCGCCCGCCACCTGGTCCTTCAGCGCCGCCACCCGGACCTGGAAGAACTCGTCCAGGTTCTGGCTGAAGATGGCGAGGAACTTGGCCTGCTCCAGCAGGGGGACCCGCTCGTCCTCCGCCAGGGCGAGCACCCGCTCGTTGAAGTCGAGCCACGAGAGCTCGCGGTTGCGGTACCGGGCGCCGGCCGGGGGCTCGTCCCCCAGGGCCGCGATCTCATCGGACGTAGCGGCCATGCCGCGATCGTACCGGGGGCCGCGCTAGGTGGCCGCTCCGGATGATGAACGTTGGATGACTGTCGTCAGCTGTCGTCGTCCTCGGGGTAGCCGAGGTCCCACTCCAGGAGGATGTGCTCGCGCTCCGCGTCGCGCACCACGCGCTCACGGTTGCGGCGGAACTGGGGGTCGTGCGGGGGCAGCAGGACCAGGCGGGCCATCACCCGGGACCGGAAGTCGTCGATCATCTGGCGGTCGCCGAAATCGGACTGGACCTCCCAGTGGGGGGCCACCGGACCGAGGTAGACGACGCGGGCGTGACCGCGGGGAGGCTCGACTTCGGCTGCTGCGACGTCTGACATGGCTGACCAGCCTATCGGTCAGGGACCCTGGCGGCCGATCTGGGCCTCCAGCGTCTGCTCCTCGCCGTCCCGCTCGATCGTGACCTCGACGGTGTCGCCCGGCTCGTGCTGGGCGATGGCGGCGCCCAGGTCGTCGTTCACCGTGATCGGATCGCCGTCGACGGCCACGATCACATCGCCCTGCTCGATGCCCGCCGCCTCGGCCCCGCTGCCGGGGATCACGTCGTAGACGAACGCCCCGTGCTCGGCCTCGATGCCGAGGCGGCTCTTGACCGCCGGCTCCACCGTGTCCAGGGAGACCGTCGTCACACCCAGGCGGGGTGTGTCCGGGGTGATCTCGCCCTCGCCCTGCTGGATCCGGTCGATGATCGGCTTGGCGGAGTCGATGGCGATGGCGAACCCGATGTTCTGGCTGTCGGCGATGATCGCGGTGTTGATGCCGACCACGGCACCGGTCGCATCGACCAGTGGTCCGCCAGAGTTCCCCGGGTTGATCGCGGCGTCGGTCTGGACCAGGTCGGACAGTCGTCCCTGGGGTGCGTCGATGTTCCTGTTGACCGCAGAGACGATGCCTGTGGTAACGCTGGGCTGACCCCCGAGGTTTAAGGCGTTCCCGATGGCGATCACGGGCTCGCCCACGACCAGGTCTCCCGACGTCCCCAGCGTCGCCGGGACGAGGTCGTCCACGCCCTCGATGTGGATGACCGCCAGGTCGCTCGCCGGCTCGCTGCCCACCAGCGAGGCGTCGAAGGTCGCGCCGTCGAACGTGCGCACCCGGATGCCCTGGGTCTGCTCGATGACGTGGGCGTTCGTGAGCACGAGGCCGTCGGCCGACAGGACCACGCCGGTCCCGGCCCCGTCGAAGACCTCGCCGCGAGCCACCCCGCTGGTCTCGATCGTGACCACCGACTCCTGGACCCCGTCCAGGATCGTCTGCACGTCGAGCGGGCTCTCGCTCAGCACCACCGGCCGGCCGTTGGTCGCCGCGCTGCCGGTGTCGTCGTCGTTCGCGTCGAGCGCGAGGGCGGTGACCCCGGCGGCCACCAGCGCCCCCACCAGGGCCGATACCAGGGCGACCAACCACAGCCGGTGTCCCGATCCGGTCTTGCCGGCCGCCGTCTGCGGCTGCCCCGTATGCGGTGCGGGCGGCGCCGGCGGTGCCGGCGGTGCGGGGCGGACGCCCGGCCAGGGCGCAGCCCCCGCCGGCGGCGCCGGGCGCCACGGCGACGCAGGCGGGGCCGGAGGCGGCGGCGGTGCGGGCGCCGTGGTGCCGTCGGCGA
>DATBGF010000161.1:0-8365 GCA_036558145.1 Acidimicrobiales bacterium | reverse complement strand
GGTGGACGTGGCCACGGCCGCCCGCATGCTGGCCGAGCTGGGCGACGGGGCCAAGGTGCTGGCCGGCGGCCAGAGCCTGGTGCCGCTGATGAACTTCCGCCTGGCCGCCCCCGACCATCTCGTGGACGTCAACCACCTGGGCCTCGACACCATCACCATGGACGACGGCGAGATGGTGGTGGGCGCCACCGTCCGCCACGCCTGGCTGCTGGCCGACCCGGACGTGGCTGCGGTCCACCCACTGGTGGTGGCGGCCGCGGGCTGGATCGCCCACGCGGTGATCCGCAACCGCGGGACCGTGTGCGGCTCGCTGGCCCACGGCGATCCCGCGGCCGAGCTACCGGCGGTCCTGGCGCTGCTGGACGGGTCGCTGGAGGCGGTGGCGTGGCGGGACGGCCGGCTCGCCACCCGGCGGATCATGGCCGCCGACCTCTTCCTCGGGCCGCTGGACACGAGCCTCGCCCCGGATGAGCTGGCCGTGGCGGCCCGGTTCCCCCTCCTGCCGGCCCGGACGGGCTGGGCGCTGGACGAGCTGGCCCGCCGCAAGGGCGACTACGCGCTGGCCGGCGTGGCCCTGACCGTGGCCGTGGACGGCGACGGCGCGCCGGTGGCGGGTCGGGCCGCCTACCTCTCCTGCGCCCCGACCCCCGTCGTGGTCGACCTGACCCCGGCGCTGGCGGACGGGCAGGACCTGTACGACCTGGTGGCGGGGGCCCTCGACCCGACCGACGACATCCACGCCACCGGCGCCTACCGCCGCCACCTGGCGGCCACGCTCACCGTCCGGGCCGTCCCCACCGCCCTGGCCCGGGCCCGGGAGACGGCGGAGGTCCCGGCATGACGGCCGAGCCCACGCACGAGGTGGTCCTCACCGTCAACGGCGTGGCCCGCACCGCCCGGGTCCCCGCCCGGCGGCTGCTGTCGGACCTGCTGCGCCACGACCTGCGCCTCACCGGGACCCACGTGGGCTGCGAGCACGGCGTGTGCGGGGCCTGCACGGTGCTGGTCGCCGGCGAGCCGGTGCGGTCGTGCCTGACCTTCGCGGTCATGGTCGACGGGGCCGAGGTCACGACCGTCGAAGGCCTCGCCGGCCCGGACGGTGAGCTGGGCCCGGTGCAGCGGGCGTTCCGGGAGTGCCACGGCCTGCAGTGCGGGTTCTGCACCCCCGGGTTCCTGCTCCTGACCCGGGACCTGCTGGCCCGCAGCCCCGACCCCAGCGACGAGGAGATCGCCGAGGCCCTGGGCGGCAACCTGTGCCGGTGCACCGGCTACGTGAACATCGTCCGGTCGGTGCGGCGGGCGGCCGAGCTGGCGGGGGAGTCCCCGTGACGACCCAGTGGTTCGGCGAGCGGGTCGAGCGCCGCGAGGACGAGCGCCTGGTGCGGGGCGCCGGCCGGTTCCTCGACGACGCCGGCCACGATGCCCTGGCCGCGGCGTTCGTGCGCAGCCCCCACGCCCACGCCCGCATCACCGGCATCGACGTGAGCGACGCCCTCGACGTCGAGGGTCTGGTGGGCGTGTACACCTGGGACGACCTGCCCGGGCGCCTGGCCGATCCGCTGCCGTTGCTGATCCCGCACCCGGACCTGACCCATCCCCGCACCCAGTACGCCCTCGCGCACGGCGAGGTGAACCACGTGGGTGAGGCCGTCGCCATGGTGGTGGCGGTCGACCGCTACGTGGCCGAGGACGCGGCCGAGCGCATCGTCGTGGACTACGAGACGCTGCCCGTGGTGGTGGGCCTGGACGCGGCTCGGGCCGGCGACCGGCTGGTCCACACCGACGTGCCCGGCAACGTCGCCGCCGTCACGACCCAGGAGCTGGGCGACGCGGCCGCCGCCATCGCGGCCGCGCCCCACGTGCTGGAGCTGGACCTGGCCATGGAGCGCTCGCTGTCCTCGCCGCTGGAGGGCCGCGGCGTGCACGCCCGCTGGGACGACGAGGACGGACGGCTGCGGCTGCGCACGTCCACGCAGACCTCGACCGGGGTGCGGGCCGCGGTCGCCAACATCCTGGGCCTGCCGGACGTGGCCGTGGACGTGATCACCCCCGACGTGGGCGGCGGCTTCGGCACCAAGGTCGTCCACCCGTATCCCGAGGAGGTCCTGGTGCCGTGGGCGGCCCGCCTGCTCGGCCGGGAGGTCAAGTGGGTCGAGGACCGCTACGAGCACTTCGTGTCGGCCACCCACGAGCGGGGCCAGCAGCACCACGTGCGGGTCGGCTTCGACGACGACGGGACGATCCTGGGCCTGGAGGTCGACTTCTGGCACGACACGGGGGCCTACGCCCCCTACGGGATCGTGCTGCCGATCATCACCGCCACGCAGCTGCCCGGCCCCTACCGGCACCGGAACTACCGCGTCACGTTCACGTCGCTCTACACCAACACGGTGACGGTCACGCCCTACCGGGGCGCGGGCCGGCCCCAGGGCTGCTTCGTGATGGAGCGGACCATGGACCGCATCGCTGCGACGCTGGGCCTGGGCCGGGACGAGGTGCGGGCCCGCAACCTGATCGGCCCGGACGAGTACCCGTACGACTTCCACATGACGTTCCAGGACGGGCGCCCGCTGATCTACGACTCGGGCGACTACCCGGCGCTGCTGGACCGGCTGCGCGAGCTGGTGCAGTGGGACGGCTTCGGGGCCGAGCAGGCCGCGGCGGCGGCGTCGGGCCGGCGGCTGGGGATCGGCCTGGCCTGCTACGTGGAGGGCACCGGCGTCGGTCCCTACGAGGGTGCCCACGTGCACGTGGAGACGAACGGGCGGGTCATGGTGGCGACGGGCCTGACGTCGCAGGGCCAGGGCCACGAGACGGTGTTCGCCCAGATCGTGGCGGACGAGCTCGGCGTCGATCCCGGCGACGTGTACGTCACGACCGGCGACACGCGGCGCTTCCCGTACGCGGTCGGGACCTACGCCAGCCGGGCCGCGGTGATGAGCGGCAACGCGGTGGCGCTCGCGTCCCGGGCCGTGCGGGCCAAGGCCGTCCGCATCGCGGCCGAGGCACTGGAGGCCGCCCCCGAGGACCTGGAGATCGCCGGTGGCGTGGTCCACGTGCGGGGCACGCCCGCCCGGGGGATCCCGCTGTCCCAGGTGGCGGTCCTGTCCAACCCGCTGCGCTACTCGTTCTCCCGGGAGGCCCAGGCCGCCGGGGTCTTCGCATCGCCGGCGGATCCGGACGTCGCCCCGGTCCCCGACGACGACGAGCCCGGCCTGGAGGCCCGCGACTACTACTCGCCCGTGCGCTCGACGTTCGCCGCCGGCATGCACGCCGCGGTGGTCGAGGTCGACCCGGACCTGGGCACGGTCGAGATCCTGCGCTACGCGGTCGTGCACGACTGCGGCCCGCTCATCAACCCGATGATCGTGGAGGGCCAGATCCACGGCGGCGTCGCCCAGGGCGTGGCCGGCGCCCTGCTGGAGCGGATCGCCTACGACGAGGCGGGCAACCCGGCCAACGCCAGCTTCATGGACTTCCTCATGCCCTACCTGAGCGAAGTGCCCACCCCCGACATCGCCCACCTGGAGACGCCGTCGCCGCTCAACCCCCTGGGGATCAAGGGTGCGGGCGAGGCCGGCGTCATCCCGGTCTCGGCCTGCCTGGCCGCGGCCATCGAGGACGCGGTGGGGGTACGAATGGAGCGCATGCCGATCTCGCCGTCCGAGCTCTGGGAGGCCCTCCGGTGAAGGCGACGTTCACCGTCCCGGTCCGCCCTCCGTCCACCGGCTGGTGGGCGCTCGCCGATCCCGCGGTGCTGTCCCAGGCGTTGCCGGGCTGCCGCTCGGTCTCGGCCGGCGGCGACGGGACGCTGGCGATCGTCACGGACCTGTCGGTCGCCTCGGTCGAGGGCCTGTGGTCGGGCACGGTCACGTACGTGGACGGCGACACCCTGCGCATCGCGGGCTCGGGCGCCCCCGGCACGCTGGACGTGGTGGTCCGGGCCGACCCGACCCGCACGACCCTCACCGTGTCGGGCGAGGTCGACGGCCCCCTGGCCACGGTGGGCGCCTCAGTCCTGGCCGCGGCCGCCCGCCGCCTGGCGGAGACCCTGGTGGCCAACCTCGCCACCCCCGACCGCGCCACTCCGCCCGCCCGGCCCGACACGTCCCCGTCGTCCCGCCGCGACCCCGGCCCCGCCATCCGCCGCCGAGCCCCGGTCGTCGCCGCGGTCGCCACCGGCGCCGTCGCCGCAGCCGCCGCAGCCGCCGTCGCCCGCCGCCGGAGGAGTCAGTGAGCCGCCCCCGTTGCGCCGGTCGTGTTGTCGGCCGCAGTCACCTGCCGCCGGAGGGCCGGCCGGTGAGCCGCCCCCGTTGCGCCGGGCTCGCTCTCGGCGCCGTTTGCCGGGGGCCGGCGTGAGGCCGTTCGTGGCGGCCGGCGTCCAGGTCGGGCCCGTTCCGGGGCCCCTGACGGACGGGTCCATCGCCGCGAACGTCGAGGCCGCGCTCATGCTCACCCAGCGCTGCGTGGCCGCGACCGGCGCCGAGCTGGTCGTCGTGCCCGAGACGGTGACGACGGGCTTCGCGCCCGGGCTCCCGCCCGAGGAGCTGTGGGACCTGGTGGCCCCCATCCCCGGACCGCTGACCGAGGCCGCCCAGCGCACCGCCGCCGACCTGGGGATCCACCTGGTGTGGCCCACCTACGAGGCCGGTCCCGACCGCGGGACGGTGTACAACTCCGCCGCGGTCATCGGCCCCGACGGCGAGGTGCTCGGCGTCTACCGCAAGACCCACCTGTTCCCCGCCGAGCAGGCGTGGGTCACGCCGGGCGACGACGTCCTGGTGGTGGGGACCGACCTCGGCCGGGTCGGCAGCGTGATCTGCTTCGACGGCGACTTCCCCGAGCTGGTCCGCATCGAGGCCGGGCTCGGGGCCGAGGTGGTCGTGCGGCCGTCCGCCTTCCTGCGGGCCGCCGACATCTGGGAGCTGACCACCCGGGCCCGCGCCTACGACAACCACGTCTACGTCGTCGCCCCCAACGCCGTGGGCGTGGACGCGGGCGGACACGTCTACTTCGGCAACTCCCTCATCGTGGGACCGACCGGCGAGGTGCTGGCCCGCGGCACCAGCCAGCCGGGCTGGGTGTCCGCCACCGTCGGCGTCGACCCCATGGCCACGATCAGCCCGGGGTCGTCGGTCCGGCAGGGGTTCGACCACCTGGCCGAGCGCAACCTGGCGCTCTACCGGCGCCACCGTGACGTGCTGGAGTCCGAGGCCAAGGCCGCTTTCCCGCTCCGGGAGACCGAGTGACCCGCCTGCGGGTCGGCGTCGACACCGGGGGCACGTTCACCGACGTCGTGGTGCTGGACGAGGCCACCGGGGCGCTCACCACCACCAAGACCCCCTCCACGCCCGCCGACCCGGCCCAGGGCTTCCTCACCGGCGCCGACAAGGCGCTGGCGGCCGCAGGCGCGGGCTGGGACGCGGTGGCGTCGGTGTTCCACGGGACCACCGTCGCCACCAACGCCCTGCTCCAGGGCGAGGTCGAGGGCCTCGGGTTCCTCACCACCGCCGGCTTCCGCCACCTGCTGGAGATCGGCCGCCAGAGCGTCCCGGACGGCTACGGCAACTCGTACTTCTGGGTGAAGCCGGACCGCATCGTGCCCCTCCACCTGGTCCGGGAGGTGCCAGAGCGGCTCGACGCCGCCGGCAAGGTGCTGCGCCCGCTGGACGAGGACGCGGTCCGCGACCAGGCCCGCTGGTTCCGCGACCAGCGGATCACCGCGGTGGGCGTCTGCCTGCTCCACGCCTACGCCAATCCGGCCCACGAGCAGCGGGTCCGCGAGCTGTTCGCCGAGGCGTACCCCGAGTGCTCGCTGTCCATCAGCTCCGACGTGCTGCGCGAGTACCGGGAGTACGAGCGCTCGGTCACCACCCTGGTCGACGCGTTCGTGAAGCCGACGATCGCCCGCTACGTCCGCACGTTGGCCGACCGGCTGGCCGAGCGCACCGGCACGCGGGTCCCGTTCTTCGTCATGAAGTCGAACGGCGGTGTGACCTCGGCCGACGGCGTGGCCACCAAGCCCATCACCACCGTCCTGTCCGGACCGGCGGCCGGCGCGCTGGGCGCGGCCGCGGTCACGGCCGCCGCCGGGTTCGACCGGGTCGTCACCCTGGACGGGGGCGGGACGTCGACCGACGTGGCCGTGATCCGGGACGGCACGCCCACCCTCACCACCGACGCCACCATCGGCCGCTTCCCGGCCAAGGTCCCCATGATCGACATCGTGACGGTGGGCGCCGGGGGCGGGTCCGTGGCCTGGGTCTCGCCCGAGGGCGCCCTCAAGGTCGGCCCCCGCTCGGCCGGCGCCGACCCCGGTCCCCTCTGCTACGGCCGCGGCGGCACCGAGCCCACGCTCACCGACGCGGCGCTGGTCCTCGGCCGCATCCCGCCCCACCTGCTGGGGGGCGAGATCCCACTCGACGTGGACGCCGCCCGCGCCGGGATCGAGGCCCTGGCCGCCGCCGTCGGCCTCAGCCCCGAGGCGTGCGCCGACGGCATCGTCGAGATCTGGACCTGGAACCAGGCCAACGCCATCCGCCAGGCCACCGTGCGCCGGGGGATCGACGTGCGGGACCTGGCGCTGTGCGCGTTCGGCGGCTCCGGCCCGTTGGAGGCCGCCCGCCTGCTCGACATCCTCGACCTGCCCGCCGCCGTGATCCCGCCCGATCCCGGCAACCTGTGCGCCCGGGGCCTGCTGACCGTGGACGTCCGCATCGACGACGTCCGCACGTTCGTGGCCAAGCACGACCAGCTCGACCTCGCTGCCCTGGGCGCCGTGTACGCCGACCTGGAGTCGGAGGCCGCGGCCGCCCTGAGCACCGAGGGCTTCGACCCCGCCGCCCAGCGGTTCCTCCGCTCGGCCGACCTGCGCTACGACGGCCAGGCGTTCGAGGTTCGGGTCGACGTGCCCGCGGGACCGGTCGAGGCCGGCCTGGCCGCCGCGGTGCTGGCCCGCTTCCACGACGAGCACGAGCGGCTCTACGGCTACTGCTACCGGGACCGGCCCCAGCACGGGGTCGAGTGGGTGAACGTCCGGCTCACCGGCGTCGGCCCCCTCGACGCCCCGCCGCTCGCCCCCGCGCCGCCCGGCACCGGCACGGTCGTCCCCACCGGGACCCGCCCGGTGTTCTTCGCCGGCGCCTGGCACGACACGCCCGTCGTGTGGCGTCCCGACCTGGGCGCGGGCGACGAGGTGGCCGGCCCTGTCGTGGTCGAGGAGTACGGCTCGACCCTGCCCGTGCCCCCGGGCGTCCGGGTGCAGGTGGACCGGCTCGGCGCCCTGGTGGCCCGGCGGGACGGGGAGGGGACGTGACCGACGTCGACCCGGTGCTGGTGGAGATCGTGGAGGGCACGCTCGCCTCCATCGAGGCCGAGGTGGAGGACCAGATCGGCCGCACGTCCCGCTCGCCCATGATCCGGGACCAGCACGACTTCCGGGCCGGCATCCACGACCGCCGCCTGCGCAAGCTCACCGGCCGGTCGTACTCGGCGCTGGTCCACCCGGTGGTGCGGGACTTCCCGGTCGGGACCATGCGGCCGGGCGACATCTACTTCCACAACGACGTCTACCTCTCCGAGGGCGGCATCGGCCACCTGCCCGACCTGTGCGTGACCGTGCCGGTGTTCCACGAGGGCGAGGTCGTGGCCTTCGTGCAGGCGTTCGGCCACCACGACGACATCGGCGGCGCCGTCCCCGGGTCCATGCCCAGCCACGCCACCTCGGTGTTCGAGGAGGGGCTGATGGTCCCGCCGGTCAAGCTGTACGACGCGGGGGTGCCCAACGAGGGCGTGATCCGCATCATGACCCGCAACTCCCGCATGCCGGACTCGATCGCGGGCGACCTCGACGCCGAGTGCTCGGCCTGCCTGATGGGCGCCCGGCGGCTGGCCGACCTGTTCGGCCGGTACGGCCGGGAGGCGGTCGAGGGCTGCTTCGACGCCATCGTGTCGTCGTGCGCCGAGACGTTCCGGCGCGAGCTGCTGGCCAAGATCCCCGACGGCACCTGGACCTGGGAGGACTACGCCGAGCACGACGGCGTCGACGAGCCCCGGCTGCACTGCCAGCGGATCACGCTCACCAAGACCGCCGACCGGCTGATCCTCGACCTCGCCGGCACCAGTCCCCAGGCCAAGGGGCCGATCAACCACGCGGGCGACTACGCCGACGGCAACTTCCTCAAGAAGTGGCTGGCGCCGATCCTGCGCAACCTGGCCGACACGCCCGAGCGGATGGCCGAGCTCGACGTCAACGAGGGCGTGGTCGAGCTGATCGACATCCGCTTCCCGCCGCCGGGGACCCTGGTCACGCCGGTGTTCCCGGCGCCGACCAACGCCCGCACGTTCGTGATCCTGCGGCTGCTGG
>DATBGF010000160.1:0-5731 GCA_036558145.1 Acidimicrobiales bacterium | reverse complement strand
CCACTTCGCCGGGGAATGCGCCCTGGTGGAGCGCCTGGTGGCGTAGTCGCGCGCCACCCCTTGCGTTTCATATCACGGGGGGTTGAGAATTCAAGCGGTGAAAGGGCGGGTGGCTCGCCGGAGGCTCTGGGTTCGCGCGCTGTCGCGGCTGCGCGTGGACGTTCCGGTTCTCCTCGTGGACGTGATGCTGGTCGCCGGCTCGTTCGTGCTCGTGAACGCCTTGGGCTTCGACGGGGACGTCCCGGCCGGCGACTCCGAGCGCCTGTTCCGGTTCCTGCCGGTGGTGGTGGCGACCTATGTCGTGTCCAACCTGGCCTGGGGGCTGTACGGCCAGATCTGGCGCCACGCCAGCGTGGCCGAGGCCCGCCGGGTGGTGTGCGCCGGGCTCACCGCGGGCGCGGTGATCTTCCTGGCCAACGAGTGGCGCGGCTTCCCCATCCCCCGGTCGGTCGCGGTGCTGGCCCCGGTGGTCGCCACCATGTTCGTGGGGCTGGTGCGCTTCCAGCAGCGGCTGTTCAGCTTCCGCCGGCGGATCGACCGGGCGGCGTCCCGGGTGGCGGTGGTGGGCGCCGGCTCGGCCGGGGCCGCCATCGTGCGGGACATGCGGCGCACGGCCGGCACCGGGCTCACCCCGGTCGTGGTCGTGGACGACGACCCCCGCAAGCAGGAGCGGGTCCTGCTCGGCGTGCCGGTCGTCGGGGGCACGTCCCAGCTGGCCGCCGTCGTCGAGCGCTACCGGGTCGACGAGGTCCTGCTGGCCGTGCCGAGCGCCGACCAGCAGCTCACCGTCAAGGTCATGGAGGCGGCCGAGGCCGCCCGGGTGCCGCTCAAGGTGCTGCCCCCGGTGCGCGAGCTGCTGGGCGGTCGCCCGTCGGTGCGGGCCGCCCGTGTGGTGCGCATCGAGGACATCCTCGGCCGGCAGCAGGTCGTGACCGACGTCGAGGCGATCCGCGCCGCGGTGGCCGGGCGCCGCGTGCTCATCACCGGGGCGGGCGGCTCGATCGGCTCGGAGATCGCGGCGCAGGTGGCCGAGCTCGGTCCCGCCCGGCTGGTGCTGCTCGACCACGACGAGACCCACCTCCACGACGTCACCCAGCGCCTCGGTCCCGACGTGCGGGCCGAGCTGGCCCTGGCTGACATCCGCGACCTCGACGGGCTGCGGGCCCGCTTCGACGCCGTGCGCCCCGACGTCGTGTTCCACGCCGCGGCCCACAAGCACGTCCCCCTGCTGGAGGCCCATCCGGTCGAGGCCGTACGCACCAACGTGCTGGGCACGGCCAACCTGGTGGCCGCGGCGGCGGGCCATGTCGACCACCTGGTGTTCATCTCCTCGGACAAGGCGGTGCGCCCCCACAACGCGCTGGGCCGGTCCAAGTGGCTGGGCGAGCAGATCACAGTGCTGCGCGCGCCACCGGGCGTGCGGTGGTGCGCCGTCCGGTTCGGTAACGTGGTCGGCTCGCGGGGCAGCGTGATCCCCACCTTCGCAGCGCAGATCGCCGCCGGCGGACCGGTCACGGTGACGGATCCCCGCATGACGCGGTATTTCATGAGCGTGCACGAGGCAGTCCAGCTCGTGCTGCAAGCGGCGGTGCTGGCCGAGGGGGGAGAGGTGTTCATGCTCGACATGGGCGAGCCGGTCAACATCCTCGACCTCGCGGAGCGCATGGTCCGCCTCTCCGGCCGCGTCGTGGGCAGTGAGGTCGCCATCCGGGTGGTCGGCGCCCGCCCCGGCGAGAAGCTGAGCGAGGACCTCTACGACCCGGCCGAGCTGGCCGGGCCCACCGCCCATCCCTCCATCGCCCGGGTGCGGCGGCGGCCCGTCGAGGCCGCCGGCCTCGATGCCGGCCTGGCGGAGCTGACCGCCATCGCCGAGCGCGGCGACGATGCCGCCGCGGCACGCGCGCTCGCGGCCCTTGTCAGCCTCGAATCCGAGCCGGAGCATGTGACCGTGAGGACCGTGTCGTTGCCATGACCCCCGCCGACTACCTCGCCATCGTCCGCCGGCACTGGAAGCTGATCGTCGCCCTGGTGGTGCTGGGCGTCGCCGTCGTCTTCTGGACCTCGCCCGAGAAGTCGCGGGGCACCTTCGAGGCCACCCACGTCCTGCGGGTCGAGACCGAGGCGGGCCGCAACGCCGACACCGACGTCAACCCGGGCATCGTGGCCGAGTACGTGAGGACCGACGCGGTGGCCGAACGTGTGGCCGCGACCATGGGCTACGACGGCAACCCGTCCCAGCTCAAGGACAAGGTCACCGCGGAGCCCGACCGCACCATCGGCGTCGTGCGCATCACCGCCACCGACAAGGACCGGGACCGGGCCGCGGTCATCGCCAACACTTTCGCCTCCGAGGTCGAGGCCTACGTGACCGAGGGCGAGGTGGCCGACCAGCAGGCCGCAGCCACCGCCCTGCAGGCCCGCGAGGACCAGGTGCGGGGGCGCATCGCGGCGCTGGATGCCCAGCTGGCGGCCGTGCCGACCGACGCCACGGCCGCGTCCGAGCGCGACGGGCTGCTGCGCCAGCTCAACGACATCGAGAGCCAGCAGAGCTCGGCCGAGACGACCCCGACGCCGTTCAGCACGGTGCAGCCCGCGACCAAGGGCGTCGAGCGCGACCCGCTGCCCGGCACCCGCAGCCGCGAGCAGCGGATGCTGCTGGTCGGCCTGGTCGCCCTGGTGCTGGGGTTCGGCCTGGCCGTGGCACTCGACCGGTCCGACACCCGGATCCGCCAGCGGCGCACGGCCGAGGCGCACTTCGGGGCGCGGGTGCTGGCCGAGCTGCCGGCGTTCAACCTGCCGGCCCGGCGCCGCAAGCTCCTGGTCGCCGAGGAGCCCGACTCGGTGCGGGCCGAGTCGTTCCGCACGCTGCGGACCGCCATCATGCTGGTCCGCCAGCCGGACCACGCCGAGCGGGGCAACGGCCACCAGGAGGGCTCGCACCTCCCCAGGCGGGCCAGCCGCGAGGTCATCATGATCACCTCGGCCGGGCCGGGCGAGGGCAAGACGACCACGGCCGCCAACCTGGCCGCCGCCTACGCCGAGAGCGGCAGCTCGGTGCTGGTGCTGAGCTGTGACCTGTGGCGCTCGAGCGTGGCGCGCCACTTCGGGATCAAGCTGGGCCGGGGCGTCAGCGACTTCCTGGCCGCCGACGACGACCCGCCGCTGTCCGGGTACGTGCAGGAGACCGGCGTGGCCGGGGTCAGCATCGTCACCGCCGGCCTGGCGCTGCGCCGGGCGGGCGGCCGGCTGCAGGCCGAGCAGCGCCTGATCGACGAGGCGCGCCGCTCGGCCGACGTCGTGATCGTGGACACCGCGCCCGTGCTGTCGGCGGCGCTGACCCGGGAGCTGGCGACCATGGTCGACGCCGTGGTCGTCGTCTGCCGGGTGGGCAAGACCCCGGCGGGCGAGGCGGAGCGCTGCGCCGACCTGCTGGGCCAGCTCGGCGCGCCGGTGCTGGGGCTCGCCCTGGTGGGCGTGCCGGCGCCGCCGTTCTACGACTACTTCTCCTACGCGTCGCCGCGCCGGGCCCGCCGTGAGGTGGCCCGGGCGCAGGCCGGCGCGGGAACGGGCGGCGAGAACGGGGGACCACCCGGCGCACCGGGAGCACCGGACGCGCCGGGAGGACCGGGAGCGCCGGCCCCACCGGTGGCGCCGGTCACGCGGTCATACCCCGACCCCACCAAGCGCCCGTGACCCTGGCGCTCCCCGCCGAGGCCACGCTGGCCGCGGTCGCCGCCTTCGGGCTGGCGGGGAGCCGCCACCCCCTGCCCGCCGCGCCGCTCGACGACGACGAGTGGGAGGGCCTCGTGACGGCCTGCGTCGACGCCGGCCTGGTCGGGATGCTGGCCGCGGCGGCCGATGCCGGCGCCCTGCCGCTGCGCGACGGCCAGGGCGAGGAGCTGCGGGGCTCGGCGGCCCAGGCCTCCGACCGCTCGCTGGCCGTGGCGCGCGCCGCCGCGGTGCACAGCGCCCGCCTGGCGTCGGCCGGCATCGACCACCGGGTGCTCGACGGCCCCGCGCTGGTCCAGCGGGTCTTCCGGACGCCCGAGCGGCGCCCGATCTCCTCGGTGGACGTGCTGGTGGCGCCAGGCGCCGTGGATGCGGCCCACGTCCTGGCCGACGGCGACGCCGACCTGGTGCGGGTGCGGGACGAGGCGCTGCCCGCGGGCTTCGGCGCCCGCGTCCGGCTGGCGGACGTGGCCGGCCCGGTGGAGGTGGCCGTCCCCGGTCCCGAGGGTGGCGGCACCCACCTGCCCGGACTGCCGCTCGACGCCGTCTGCGTCAGTGCCTGCGCCCGGGCGGCGGCCGGTCCCGACGAGCTGATCGCCCTGCGCGACGTGGCGCAGATCGCGCTGGTCGAGCCGCTCGACTGCGCCCTGGTGTGGGCGCGCGCCGACGCCTGGCGCTGCACCGCCGTGGTGGCCTGGGCGGTGGCCCAGGCGTGGCAGACCTTCGACCTGGCCGACAAGACCGAGCTGTCGGTGTGGGCCTCCCGCTACCAGCCCGCGCCCCGGGGCCCGCGCCGCGTGTCCGCCCTGCGCCGGCGGCTGGCGCAGGTCCTCTACCGGGACGAGCTGTGAGGCGCCTGGCCGTCCTGGGGGGCGAGCCGGCGTTCCCCGACGGGCTGCCGTTCGTCCGGCCGAGCCCTCCGCCGCTCGCTCGGGTCGCCGCGCGACTGGCGTCCTCGTACCATCTCGGCGTGCTGACCAACGGGCCCCTGGTGCGCGAGTTCGAGGAGGCGACGGCCGAGCGGTTGGGCGTCGCCCACGTGGTGGCCACGTCGTCGTGCACGACGGGCCTCATGCTCGCGGTCCAGGCGGTGGCGGAGCGGGGGAAGACGGTGCTCATGCCCAGCTTCACGTTCTCGGCCACGGCCCACGCCGCCACCTGGGCGGGCGGGGTGCCGGCGTTCGCCGACTGCGATCCCGACACGTTCCTGCTCGACGCCGACGTCGACTTGGACGGGGCGGGGGCGGTGATGGCCACCCACACGTTCGGGGCGCCGTGCCACCCGAGCACCCTCGACCGGCGGGCCCGCGACGCGGGAGTCCCGCTCGTGTTCGACGCGGCCCACGCCTTCGGGTCCAGCCACCGGGGCCGGCCCGTGGGCGGGTTCGGGACCGCCGAGGTGTTCAGCCTCACGCCCACCAAGCCGCTGGTGGCGGGGGAGGGCGGGCTGGTGGCGACCGGCGACGCCGCGCTGGCCGAGACCCTGCGCCACGGCCGCGACTACGGCAACCCCGGCGACTACGACACCCGCTTCGCGGGGCTCAACGGCCGCATGTCCGAGCTCCACGCCGCGGTGGGCCTGGAGGCGCTGGCCGGATTCGACGAGCACCTGGCCCGGCGCAGGGGGCTCGCCGAGCGCTACCGCGCCGGGCTGGCCGGCGTCCCCGGCGTGCGGCTGCAGCAGGTCGACGAGGCTGACCGCTCGACCTGGAAAGACCTGACCGTGGCGGTCGAGCCCGAGGCGTTCGGCGCCACCCGCGACGACCTGGTCGCGGCGCTGCGGGCCGAAGGCGTCGACACGCGCTGCTACTTCTCGCCCCCGGTCCACCGCCAGACCAGCTACCGGGGCGTGGGTACGCCGCCGGGTGGCCTCCCGCGCACGGACCGGCTGGCCGCCGAGGTGGTGAGCCTGCCGATCTGGCCCGACCTGACGGACTCCGAGGTCGACCGCGTGGCGGCCATCGTGGCCGAGGTCCACACCCGGGCCGGCGAGCTGGTCGGG
>DATBGF010000159.1:0-2637 GCA_036558145.1 Acidimicrobiales bacterium | reverse complement strand
TGGGTGTACAGCTGGGTGGTCGCCAGATCCGCGTGGCCCAACAGCTCCTGCACCGCACGTAGATCGGCACCTCCGTCCAGAAGATGAGTGGCGAAGGTGTGCCGGAGGGCGTGCGGGTGGGTCGGCACCGGCGAGCGGTGGTCGAGCACCCTTCTCACGTCGCGTGGCGAGAGCGGCCGCCCCCGCCGGTTGTGGAACAGCGCGCGGTCGTCAGAGCCATCCTCCGCGGCGGCGCCCACAGGCCCCGGCGACGCAGCCGCGATCGCGTCGAACTCGGACCTCCCCCGGGCCAGCCAGCCCCGGAGCAGCTCGAGCGTGGGTGCGCTCATCGGGACCTGGCGCTGCTTGCCGCCCTTGCCGTGGACGGTCACCACCGCCCTCGGAACGTCGACGTCGCCGAGGCCGAGCCCGCACAGCTCACTGACCCGCAGACCGCTCCCGTACAGGAGCTCGAGGATCAGGTCGTCGCGGCGCCGGACCGGCTCCGGGTCGGCCTCGACCCGCGCCGGCGGGTCGTCGAGCAGCTGGTGGAGCTCGTCGGCCCGGAGGACCCGGGGCAGGCGGGCCTCGCCCTTGGGTGCCGACAGCCCCACCGCCGGGTTGTCGGCCAGCACGTCGGTACGCCGTAGCCAGGCGAAGTAGCGCCGCAAGGTCGACGCCTTGCGAGCGATCGACCGGCGGGCCTGGCCCGCAGCCGACAGGTGGGCGAGGTAGCGCCGGAGCAGCTTGCGGTCGACCGCGGTCGGCCCATCGGCGCCGGCGTCGTGGGCCCAGGAGACGAAGGCGGCCAGGTCGGTGCGGTACGCCTCGACGCTGCGCGGCGCCAAGGACACCAGCGACGCGGTGAAGGAGTCGAGGTCCCAGCCCACGCCCCAACCGTAACGGCGGGTTCGCGCCTGACCAGGGGATACCGGCCCAGACGCAGAGCGTCGCCGCGATCTCAGACGTCAGCAGGCCACTCATGACGCGGTCTCCCGCACGACCCGCTCGTACCAGCCGCCCCGGACCGCGACCCAGCCCCGGGCCTCCAGCCGAGTGAGTGCCTCCATCAGCGCCCCGAGCGCGACAGCCGACCGCTCGAGCAGCTGGTCGAGCGACGCCGGCTGCCAACCGATCGCCTCGAGAACGGTGGCTTCGGTGCCGACCGGCTGGGACCGGTGCTCGGCCGCGCGCCTTCGGCTGCCGGGCGACAGCCCGAGGGCGACGAGGACGTCGTCGGTGTCGCGGGCGACGCCGGCACCCTCGGCGATCAGCCGGTTCGTGCCGGCCGAGGCCGGGCTCCGCACAGGACCCGGCACCGCCAGCACCGGCCGGTCGCGGCGTTCGGCCTCGGTGACGGTGTGCATCGAGCCCCCGCGCTCGTGCGACTCGACCACGACCACCACGTCGGCCAAGGCGGCGATGAGCCGGTTGCGGGCGGGGAAGCGCCAGGCCTCGGGCCGGGCCCCGAGCGGTGCCTCGGACAGCACGACGCCCGCCTCGCGCACCCGCTGCCACAGCAGGTTGTGCTGGCGCGGGTAGACGACGTCGAGCCCGCTGCCCACGACGGCGACCGGCGGTGCGCCCTCGGCCGCCAGCGCGCCGGCGTGGGCGGCGCCATCGATGCCGAGGGCGAGGCCCGACACCACACCAACACCCACGGCCGCCAGGTCGCGGGCCAGCTCGCGGGCGACGTCGGCCCCGTACCGCGTGCAGCGCCGTGTACCCACGATGGCGACCCGCGGACCGGTGATGACGTCGGGATCGCCCGCGAAGAACACGACACCGGGCGGCTCGAGGTCGCCGGCCAACGGAGCCGGCATCGCCGCCGACCCGAGCGCCGCCACGCCGACGCCGGCCTGCTCGTACCGCTGCCACAGCTCGCTGACGTCGCAGGCCCGGGCCGCGCTCGCCCACCGCGCCGCCAGGTCGCGGGCCCGGTTGCCCAGCGCCTCCACGATCGCGGCCACGCCCGCGGCCTCATCGGCGCCGACCGCCTGCCAGGCCCGCATCGGCCGCCAGTGGCCCAGCAGGGCAGCCAGCCGAGCCGGGCCCATAGCGGGCAGCGAGGCGAGCGCCGCGGCATAGGCCTCGGCCGGAACCGACCGGGGGACCAACGGCGCGCTCATGCCGCCCACGCATCCGTGGCGAGCACCGACGTGCGCAGGGCGAGAGCCTGAGCCACGTGGTCGGCCTCCACGATGGCGCCCGCCTCCTGCAGGTCGGCGATCGTGCGGGCGACCGTTCGCACTCCCTTGAGCCCGCGAGCGCTGAGCCGGCCGGCGCGGAGCGCGACCTCGAGCAGGTCGACGGCCCGGGGCGCCAGGGGGATCAGATCGTCGAGCTGGGCCGCTTCGATGACGCTGTTGCACGTGACGCCGCGGGTCCACGCCCGCTCCCGCGCCGCGGCCACCCGCTCCGCGACCGCCGCGGTGGGTTCGCCCGAGCCCCGGCCCAGCAGGTCGCCCACGTCGGGCCGGGTGACCTCGACCCGGAGATCGAGCCGGTCGAGCAGCGGGCCGGACAGCCGGCGGCCGTATCGGGCGCGGGCCGCGTCGGAGCAACGGCAGCCACCGGGTGGCCCGCCTTCGCCGCACGGGCACGGGTTGGTGGCGGCGACGAGGAGGAAGCGAGCCGGGTAGCTGACGCTGGCGGCGG
>DATBGF010000158.1:0-15432 GCA_036558145.1 Acidimicrobiales bacterium | reverse complement strand
TCGACAGGACCCGACGGATCAACTCGGAGTCCTCAGAAGTCCTCCATGCCTCCGCCGGGCATGGCCGGCGCTTCCTTCTCCGGCTTGTCGGCCACGACGGCCTCGGTGGTGAGGAAGAGGGCGGCGATCGACGCCGCGTTCTGGAGCGCCGAGCGGGTCACCTTGGCGGCGTCGATGACGCCGATCTTCACCAGGTCCTCGTAGTCGCCGGTGGCGGCGTTGAGGCCCTCGGTCGGACCCTCGAGGTTGCGCACCCGCTCGACGACCACGCCGCCTTCCATGCCGGCGTTGACGGCGATCTGCTTCAGCGGCTCCTCGAGCGAGCGGGCCACGATGCGGACGCCGGTGGCCTCGTCGGGCTGCAGGCCGGTGGCCGAGTCGAGCACCTTGGCCTGGGCCCGGAGCAGCGTGGCGCCGCCACCGGCGACGACACCCTCCTCGATGGCGGCCTTGGTGGTGGACACCGCGTCCTCGATGCGGTGCTTCTTCTCCTTGAGCTCGACCTCGGTGGCCGCGCCGACCTTGAGCACCGCCACGCCGCCCGACAGCTTGGCCAGCCGCTCCTGCAGCTTCTCGCGGTCGTAGTCGGAGTCGGTGTTCTCGATCTCGTTCTTGATCTGCTTGATGCGGCCCTGGATGTCGTCCTCGGTGCCGGCGCCCTCGACGACCGTGGTCTCGTCCTTGGTGACGATGACCTTCTTGGCCCGGCCGAGGAGGTCGAGCGTGGTGTTCTCCAGCTTGAGGCCGACGTCCTCGCTGATGACCTGGCCACCGCTGAGCACGGCCATGTCGGCCAGCATCGCCTTGCGGCGCTCGCCGAAGCCGGGGGCCTTGACCGCGACCGAGCGGAAGGTGCCGCGGATCTTGTTGACCACGAGGGTGGCGAGGGCCTCGCCCTCGACGTCCTCGGCCACGATCACGAGCGGCTTGCCCGACTGCATGACCTTCTCGAGCACGGGGAGCAGGTCGCGCACCGTCGAGATCTTGCCGCTGACCAGCAGGACGTAGGGCTCGTCGAGCACGGCCTCCATGCGGTCGGAGTCGGTGACGAAGTAGGGCGAGATGTAGCCCTTGTCGAAGCGCATGCCCTCGACCAGGTCCATCTCCATGCCGAAGGTCTGGGACTCCTCGACGGTGATGACGCCGTCCTTGCCCACCTTGTCGATGGCCTCGGCGATCATCTCGCCGATCTCCGGGTCGGCGGCGGAGATGCCCGCCACCTGGGAGATCTGGTCCTTGCTGTCGACCTCGACCGCGTTGGACTTGATGGAGTCGACCGCGGCGGCCACGGCCACCTCGATGCCCTTCTTGAGCGACATGGGGTTGGCGCCGGCGGCCACGTTGCGCAGGCCCTCGCGCACCATCGACCAGGCCAGGACGGTCGCCGTCGTCGTGCCGTCACCGGCTACGTCGTCGGTCTTCTTGGCGACCTCCTTGACCAGCTCGGCCCCGATCTTCTCGTAGGGGTCCTCGAGCTCGATCTCCTTGGCGATCGACACACCGTCGTTGGTGATCGTGGGTGCGCCCCACTTCTTGTCGAGCACGACGTTGCGACCCTTGGGGCCCAGCGTGACCCGGACGGCGTCGGCCAGCTTGTTCATTCCGGCCTCGAGGCTGCGGCGCGCCTCGGTGTCGAAAGCGATGATCTTCGGCATCCCTGAATCCCTCCGTTGGGCACGGGGTTAGCACTCGTCGAATGTGAGTGCTAGCCAGTCAAGCACGCCGTTTCAGCACTCGCAACATACGAGTGCTAACCGCTCAGCCTCCTGCGACAGCAGGGATGATGCTGACGGTCTCGCCGTCGGGGACGGGCGTGTCGAGGCCCTCCAGGAAGCGGATGTCGTCGTCCGCCACGAACACGTTCACGAACCGGCGCAGGTTGCCGTCGTCGTCCAGCAGCCGGTCGGCGAAGCCGGGATGAGCGCCGTCGAGGCTCGCCAGCACGTCGCGCACGTTCGCGCCTTCGAGCGAGACCTGCGACTGGCCGCCGGTGAGGGTGCGCAGCGTGGTGGGGATGCGGACGGAGACGCTCATCGCGGCATCGTACCGGGTGACTCGAAAAGCTCCGTAGCCACGGCTTCGATGCACGCGACGGTCTCCCGATGGGCGCGGTCCTCGCCGAAGCGCTCGACCAGGGACACCACGCCGACGCCCTCGGGCACGGCGCCGGGGTGGTCCACCACCTCGCCGACGATCGCCACGCACGGGATCCCGGACTCGGCCGCCAGCTCGACCACGCCCCCGACGACCTTGCCCTCGAAGGACTGCTCGTCCAGGAAGCCCTCGGCCGTGACCACCAGGTCTGCCCCCGCCACCAGGTCGTACAGGCCGACCTCGTCGGCCACCACGTCGAAGCCGGAGTGCAGCGCCGCCCCCGCCACCGCCAGCCCGCCGGCCAGGCCGCCGGCGGCGCCCGCGCCGGCGAGGGACCGCACGTCCACGCCGTGGTCGGCCAGGTACACGTCGGCCAGGCGCTCCAGCCGGCGCCGCAGCAGCTCGACCTGGGCCGACGTGGCGCCCTTCTGCGGGGCGTAGACCTCGGCGGCGTCCACGAAGCTCGTCCGCACGTCGCACAGGGCGACGATCTCCACGCCGGCCAGGCGGTGCAGCGGGTACATCGAGCGCAGCGCCCCCAGCCCGCCGTCGGTGGTGGCCGAGCCGCCCAGTCCCACCAGGACCCGGCGGGCCCCGGCGTCGACCGCGGCCGTGACGAGCTCGCCGACGCCGACCGTGGACGCGCCGATCGGGTCGTTGCCCTCGGCCCCACCCACCAGCGTCAGGCCCGCGGCCCGGGCCATCTCCACGACCGCCGTGCGCCCGTCGAGCCGCCATCCGGCGACCACGGGCTCGCCCAGCGGCCCGGTCACCACGGTGGTGCGGTTGGCCCCGCCCAGCACGTCGAGCGTGCCCTCGCCCCCGTCGGCCACCGGGGCCTCGTCGCAGTCCCAGCCGGCTGCGGCCGCGGCGCGCCCGACCGCGGCGGCCACCTCCTGCGCGGAGGCGGTGCCGCGCATCTTGTCGGGAGCGACGACGACACGCACAACGGGCCAGTGTTGCCGATCCTCGGGACCACTAGCGTGGACGGCTCGTGGATCGTCCCGTGGTGCTGGTGTCGAACCGAGGTCCCCTGTCCTTCCGGGAGGACGACGACGGTCGTCTGGTGGCCCGCCGCGGGGCCGGTGGCCTCGTGTCCGGGCTCGGGCCGCTGCTGGCGGGAACGGACGCGCTCTGGGTGGCCGCCGCCATGTCCGACGGTGACCGCAAGGCCGCGGCCGCGGGCGTCGTGGACGCCGAGGACTTCCACGTCCGGCTGCTCTCCATCGACCCGGAGACCTACCGGCTGGCGTACGACGTGGTGAGCAACCAGACGCTGTGGTTCGTGCACCACGGGCTCTACGACCTGCCCCGGGCCCCCGCGTTCGGGCGCGAGCTGCGGGAGGCCTGGCACGCCTACCGGGCGGTCAACGAGGCGTTCGCCGACGCCGTGGCCGAGGTCGCGCCCCCGGGCGCCGCCGTGCTGGTCCAGGACTACCACCTGGGCCTGCTGTCGCTGAGCCTGGCCGAGCGCCGGCCCGACCTGGCGGCAGTGCACTTCAGCCACACCCCCTTCGCCACCCCCACCTGGCTGCGGGTGCTGCCCGAGCACATCGCGGGCGAGGTGGTGTCCGGCCTCGCCGCCCACCGGGCCTGCGGCTTCCACACCCGGGGCTGGGCCGGCGACTTCCTCGCCTGCGCCCGGGAGGTGCTGGCCCTGACCCCGACCACGTTCGTGTCCCCGCTGCCCACCGACGCCGACGACGTCCTGCGGGCCGCGGCCTCGCCCGCCTGCGACGCGGCGCTGGCCGAGATCGACGAGGAGGTGGGCGACCGGCGCGTGATCGCCCGGGTCGACCGCATCGAGCTGTCCAAGAACCTGCTGCGCGGGTTCCTGTCCTTCGACGACCTGCTCGACCGCTGGCCCGAGTGGCGCGAGCGGGTGGTCTTCGTGGCCTCCGTCTACCCGTCGCGCACCGGCGTCCCCGCCTACATCGAGTACCAGGACGAGGTCGAGCGCCTGGTGGCCCGGATCAACGAGCGCTGGGCGACCCCGGGCTGGACGCCCATCGTCTACGACACCCGCGACGACTACCCCCGCTCGGTGGCGGTGCTGCGCCGGGCCGACGTGCTGCTGGTGAACCCCATCCGGGACGGGCTCAACCTCGTGGCCAAGGAGGGCGGCATCGTCAACGAGCGCGACGCCGTGCTGTGCCTGTCCCGGGAGGCGGGCGTGTGGGACGAGGTGGGCGAGGCCGCCGTACAGGTCCCGCCCTTCGACGTCGCCGGCACGGCCGACGCCCTCGACCTGGCGCTGCGCATGCCCGCGGACGAGCGCAAGGCCCGCGCCGGCCTGCTGCGCACCCTGGCCGCGGCCCGCAAGCCGGCCGACTGGCTGGCGGACCAGCTCGCGGCGGCCGGCTAGCCCAGGCGGCGCAAGAGGTCGACCACGCCCGCGGGGTCGTCGACCAGGAGGTCGGCCCGGGCCACCAGCTCGGGTGGCGTCTCGCGACCGGCCACGGCCACCCGCAGGGTGTGGACGCCCGCGGCCGCCAGGCGGTCGAGCGCGTCGTAGGCGGGCAGGTCTCCCCGGTCGTCGCCCGCGTAGCAGACGGCGGACAGGCCGGCGGTGAGCGACTCCAGGGCGGTGCCCTTGTCCGCAGCGATGGGCGGGTGGAGCTCGACCGACATCTTGGCGGCCCGCGCCACCAGGCCCGACCGCACGGCCTGGGACTCGGCCCAGGCCTCGACCGCGGCGGCGACGTCGGGCCGGGCGCGGTAGTGGAGCGTGAGCGACAGGCCCTTGGACTCGACCACCATGCCCTCGGGGCCCCTGTCGGCCGAGGTGCGGGCGACGTCGGCCACCACCTCCCGCCAGGCGCCCGCCCCGGGGAGGTCGGTCCGGGCCCCGTCGCGCACCACCTCCAGCCCGTACAGGCCGGACAGGACCACGCCGGGGGGCAGCAGCGGCACCAGGAAGTCGACCGGGCGTCCCGACATCACCGCCATCAGCCCCAGGCGCCCGGCCAGGTGGTCGAGCACCTCGACCGCGCCGGCGACCGGCCGCGCCTCGGCCGGGACGTCCACGATCGGCGACAGGGTGCCGTCGAAGTCGAGCACCACCGCGGCCAGCGCGGGGCGCTCGACGAACGGCGCCAGCGGATCCACGTCTGCGGGAACCGAGGAGCTAGCCCTGGGCGATGTCGGTGCCCAGCAGCACCAGGATGTTCGCCCCGGCCATGTCGACCGGCGGCGGGTCGGTCATCGGCTTGACCGACTCGGGCGCCAGGCCCAGCTCGGTGGCCATCCGAGCGGCCTCCTGCTCGTAGCCGGCCGCGGGCAGGATCTCGGTGGTCGAGAGCTCCATGCCCTCGGGGGCGTTGGCGGCCGGAGCCGTCTTGTAGCCGCCCATGGCCAGCCGGTCGGTCTGCGTCGCTGCCGCGCCCTGCACGCCCGAGGCGTTGGCCACGATCACCGTGACCTCGGCCTGGGCCCGGATCGGCGTCGTGGTCGTGTCGCTCCCGGGCGGGGCCGTGGTGTCGCTCGACTGCTCGCCGGAGGGCGAGCCGGTCTCCACGGCGATGCCCGAGCCACTGTCGTCGATGGCCCGGAGCAGGAAGAACCCCAGCACGGCGGCCACCGCCACCAGCACCACACCCCGGACGGGGCTCGGCCGCGTAGGTCCGGTCGGCGGTCGCTCGGTCGTCTGCATGCGGCTGGTCCTCCTCAGCGCCCGTGGCCGAAGGTCGGCCCGCCCTCGACCCGGGCCCGGCGGCGCTCCTGTCGGGCGCGGCGCAGCCGGTGGACCACGAGCGGGTCGTAGTCGCCGGCTTCGGGATCGTCGAGGAGCTGGTTCAACAGTTGGTAGTAGCGGGTGGGTGAGAGGTGGAGGCGATCGCGGATGGCGCTTCCCTTGGTCGAGGGAACCAGCCACCACCCTCGCTCGAAGTCGAGGATCGCCCGGTCACGATCGCTGAGTGCCATTTGGGTAAGGCTGGCCTGGTGGCCTGCGCGATGCAAGCACCCCCCGCGGCTGGCCGGCCGCGCCCGGCGGGCCGGTATCGTCCGGGGACCGCCCGAGTAGCTCAGCCGGCCAGAGCAGGCGCCTTGTAAGCGTCAGGTCGCGGGTTCGACTCCCGCCTCGGGCTCAGCTCCGCTTGCGGGCGATCTCGAAGCACGCCAGCGCCGCCGCGGCCGACACGTTCAGCGACGCCAGGTGGCCCAGCAGCGGGATGGCCACGACCTCGTCGCAGCGCTCCCGCACCAGCCGGGACAGGCCCCGGCCCTCGGCCCCCAGCACCAGGCACACCGGCCCGTCCGCCCCGGCCATGTCGTACAGGCTGGTCCGGGCGGCGCCGTCGAGGCCGACGACGTGGACGCCCGCGTCCGCCAGCCGGGACAGCGCGGCGGGCAGGCCGCCCACGACGGCGATGGGCACGTGCTCGATGGCCCCGGCCGCGGCCTTCGTGGCCGCCGGGGTGACGTGGACGGCCCGGTGGCGGGGCAGGATCGCCCCGCTCACCCCGGCGCACTCGGCCGAGCGCAGGACGGCGCCCAGGTTGCCGGGGTCGGTGACGCCGTCCAGAGCGACGAGGAACGGCGCCGGTCCCCGCACCAGGTCGTCGAGGTCGGCCTCAGGGAGCGGCGCGGCCAGGGCCAGCACCCCCTGGGGGGCCTCGCAGCGGGCCTGGGCCGCGAAGCGCCCCTTGCTCACGGGCACGACGCTGACCCGGGCCCCGGCGGCCAGGTCCCGGATGTCGCCGAGGATGGGCGCGTCGTCGCCCTCGTCGACCATCCACACCTCGCGCACCTTGCGCCGGCCGGCGATGAGCAGCTCGCGCACCGCCTGGCGGCCCTCCACCTGGTCGCCGCCCAGCCCCCGCGCCTGGCTCCCGCGCCGCCCGCCGTGCCCCGCCTGGGCAGCCCGGCCTGCCTGGCCGCCGCTGGGCTGGCGGGCGGCGGGCTTGCGCGTGGTCGGCCGGCGGGGGCCGCCTGCGGGCTTGGCACCCCGGCCCCGCCCGGGCTGGCGGCCGCCGCCGCGGGGCGGGCTCACGGCGCCGATCCCGTGATCAGGGCGACGGCGAAGCAGGCGATGCCCTCGGCGCGGCCCAGGGCGCCCAGGCCCTCGGCCCGCTTGCCCTTGATCGTGACCGGCGCGCCCACCGCGGCGCTGAGCCGCTCGGACATGGCGTCACGGTGGGGAGCGAGCCTGGGCGTCTCCAGGACGACGGTGCAGTCCACGTTCTGAGGTTGCCAGCCCGCCGAGCGGACGTCGGTCACCGCCCGGCACAGCAGCTCGATCGAATCCGCCCCCGCCCAGGCCGGGTCGGTGTCGGGGAAGTGCTGGCCGATGTCACCGAGGCCCGCCGCGCCCAGCAGGGCGTCGGTCACCGCGTGGGCGACGACGTCGGCGTCGCTGTGTCCCGCCAGGCCCGGGCCCTCGGGGAACGTCACGCCGCCCAGCACCAGCGGGCGGGCGGGGTCGTCGGAGAAGGGGTGGACGTCGAAGCCCTGGCCCACCCGGATCGCGTCAGCGGGCACGGAGGAGCGCCTCGGCCACCGCGAGGTCGGACGGGTTGGTGATCTTGAGGTTGAGCGGTGAGCCGTCCACGACGACCACCTTGCCACCCGCCGCCTCCACGAGCGATGCGTCGTCGGTGGCCTCGGGCTCGCCCACGTGCGCGGCGCGCAGGGCCGCGGCCCGGAACGCCTGGGGCGTCTGCACGGCGACCAGCCCGTCGCGGTCGGCCACGCCGCCGGTCCGCCAGCGCAGGGTGTCGGCCAGTGCCACGCCCGGGACCGCGGCGTCGGCCCCGGCCCGCACCGCGGCCACGACCGCGGCGAACAGCTCCGGGCCGGCCAGGGGACGGGCGCCGTCGTGCACCACGACCACGTCCGCACCGGCCGGGACCAGGGCCAGGCCCGCCCGGACCGAAGCCGAGCGGGTGTCGCCCCCGGCCGCGACGGCATCGGCGCCGGGCTCCCCGGCGGCCACGGACGCCGGCGGCAGCACCACCACGACGCCCTCGGCCACGGTGCGTGCGGCGTCCAGGGACCAGTCGAGCACCCGGCGCCCGCCCAGCGGTTCGAACTGCTTGGGGGCGCCGAACCGGCTCCCCGAGCCGGCCGCCACCACGATGGCCCACACCGATCCCATGACCGGTCGGAGGCTACCGCTATCGACCCCCTCGGACGCCCTTCGACGACTTGTGGTCGTGGCATCGTTATCGTTTGCGCGTGATGACGCCCGCGGACCTTCTCGCCAACGTGGACCTGTTCGGCGACCTGACGCCCGAAGAACTCCAGCAGCTGGCCGATGCCAGCACCACAGAAGAGCTCCGCCGCGGCGACGTGCTGTTCCACGAGGACGACGAGGCCGACACGCTGTACGTGGTCATCGAGGGCCGCATCGCCATCGCCAAGCGCTCGATCGACGGCCGCGAGTCCGTGGTGGCCCTGATGGAGGCGGGCGACCTGTTCGGCGAGATGTCCCTGTTCGAGCCGCTCGGGCGCTCGGCCGAGGCGCGGGCCCTGGAGCCGTCCCAGGTGCTGGCCATCGGCTTCGCCCCCATCCGCGGGGTCTATGAGCGCCGTCCCGAGCTGCTGTGGGGCGTGGTCGAGCTGCTGGCCGGCCGGGTGCGCTCGATGGACGTCGCCCTGGCCGACTCGGTGTTCCTCGACGTCACCGGGCGCACGGCCAAGCGGCTCGTGGAGATGGCGTCGGGGGCGGACGAGTTCACGCTGCCGGTCACCCAGGAGGAGCTGGCCGCGATGGTGGGCGCCTCCCGGGAGCGGGTCAACAAGGCCATCGCCAGCTTCGTCCGCCTGGGCTGGATCGAGCAGTCCGAGCGGCGCTACCGCATCACCGACCGCGAGCAGCTGGAGCGCCGGGCGCGTTAACCCTGGAGGAACGCCACGGCGCGGGACCAGGCGTCGGCCGCGTCCTCGGGACGGTGGGCCGGGCGGCTGGGATCGTGGGCGAAGCCGTGGTCGGCGCCCTCGTAGCGGACGACCTCGACGCCCGCGCCCTCCAGCGCGGCGAGGCCGTCGGCGCCGACCCACGGGTCCGCGGTGCCCGCCAGCATCAGCGTCTGCGCGGCGCCGGGAGCCGTCACGGCGTCCATGGGCTCGCCCTGCGTGGGGCTCTGCCACATGTCCGGGACCCGGGGCATGCCGTAGAACGACACCGCCCGGTCGAAGCGCCCGGTGCCCGTGGCCTTGAGCGTGTACATCCCGCCCATGCAGAACCCGAGGATGCCGACCGGCTCGACCCCGGTGGCGTCGGCCGCGGCCACGGCGTCGGCCAGGACCCGCTCGTCCTCCAGGGTGCCGCCCGCCTCCAGCCGCTCGGGCACCGGCAGGTGCTCGCGGCCGGGCCACAGCTCGACCGCGCACACCACCCAGCCGTTCTCGGCCGCCAGTCGGGCGACGTGGTCGTCGAACAGCGGGCGGAGGCCGCCGATGTCGGGCAGGAGGACCAGGCCGCGGGTCGCCTCGCCGGGCGGCCGGGCCAGCTCGGCGGGTGTGCCGGACGGGAGCGTGATGCGCACGCTCAGGAGTATCGGTCGAGGATGCTGGTCTCGGCCAGCCGTGACAGGCCCTCTTTGATGGCGCGGGCCCGGGTCTGGCCCACCCCGGTCACGTCGTCGAGGTCGTCGATCGTGGCCCGCATGATCTTCTGCAGGGTGCTGAAGCGGTGGACGATGCGCTCGATGATCGACTCGGGCAGGCGGGGGATGCGCGACAGCAGCCGGTAGCCGCGGGGCTGCATGTTGGCGTCGAGGTCGACCAGGCTGCCGGGCAGGTGCAGCGTGGCCCCGACCGCCTTGGCGTCGAGGACCTCCTCGGTGCTCATCGCCGACAGCGCGGCCATGGCCTGGTCGAGCCGCCACGCCGCCTCGGGGGTGAAGTAGTCGAGCATGACCAGGCGGCGGTCGTCCTCGACCCCGCCCATCAGCTCCTCCAGCTGGAGCTTGACCAGCCGGCCGTCGACGCCGAGCTCGACGATGTCGCCGCTGATCTCGTCCGCGATGCGCCGCACCATCTCGGTGCGCTGCAACACGTTGACCACGTCGCGCGCCGTCACCAGGTCCTCGACCTCCAGGGCCGAGAGCGACGCGGTCACGCCGTCGAGGCGGTCGCGGTAGCGCTCCAGCGTCTGGAGCGCCTGGTTGGCCCGCACCAGCAGCCGGGGGATGGTCTCCAGCGGGTGCTTCTCGTCGTTGACGTACACCGCGATGATCGACATGTCCTCGGACACCGAGATCACCGGCACGTCGATCGAGCGGGCCACCCGTTCGGCGGTGCGGTGCCGGGTGCCGGTCTCGGACGTGGGCACGTTGGGGTTCGGCACCAGGTGGACGTTGGCCCGGGCGATGCGGCTGGCGTCGGCGGCCAGGATGATGGCGCCGTCCATCTTGGCCAGCTCGGACAGCCGCTGGGGTGAGAACGCCGCGTCGAGCAGGAAGCCGCCCGAGCAGATGTTGAGCACCTCCGGCCCGTCGCCCACCACGATGAGCGCGCCCATGTTGGCCTGGAGTATCCGATCGATGCCCTCGCGCAGCCCGGTCCCGGGGGCCACTGCGGCGAGCGCGACCATGAGCTCGGCACTGGGGCGGGAAACCACGCGCCACAGGGTACTGCGGGACCTGGCATTGCCCTGAGAACCGCCGCGCAGGTCGCTCATTGGCGCACCCTGCGGGTTGCGCGCAATGAGCGCTCGGCCCACCGGGCCGAGTAACGCACTGTGCTTCTGGTTCGCTCGACAAGCTCGCTCACGAGGCCACGGGCTGCGCGAGGAACGCGAGATGGTGCAGCGCCTCGCCGATCGAGGTCGCCCGATCGAGGCGCAACCCGGCCGGGGCGTCAGGCGCCGACCGGGGCACGAGGGCCCGGCCGAACCCCAGCCGGGCGGCCTCGGACAGCCGGCGCTCGGTGCGCTGCACCTGGCGCAGCTCGCCGCCGAGCCCGACCTCGCCGCAGGTGACCAGGTCGGCCGGCAGCGGCCGCCCGAGGGCGGACGAGGCCACGGCCAGCGCCACCGCCAGGTCGGCGCCGGGCTCGCCCACCCGGACGCCCCCGGTGACCGCCACGTGCACCTCGGCCCGTCCGACATCCAGCCCCGCGTGCCGCTCGAGCACCGCCAACACCTGGGCCAGCCGGCCGCCGTCGAGGCCCTGGGCCGTGCGCCGCGGCGCGGGGGCGGTGCTCGGCACCACCAGGGCCTGCACCTCGACCAGCAGCGGCCGCCAGCCGTCGAGCACCGGCGCCACCACCGAGCCGGGCACGCCCGGCTGGCGGTCGGCCAGGAACAGGGCGCTGGGATCGGGCACGCCGACCAGGCCCGCCTCGCCCATCTCGAACAGGCCCAGCTCGTGGGTGCTGCCGAAGCGGTGCTTGACCGCCCGCAGCATCCGCAGGGCGTGGTGGCGGTCGCCCTCGAAGGCCAGCACGGTGTCGACCAGGTGCTCCAGCACCCGGGGACCGGCCAGGCTGCCGTCCTTGGTCACGTGCCCCACCAGCACCACGCTCACGCCCCGGGCTTTGGCTTCGCCGACCAGCCGCTGGGCACAGCCCCGCACCTGGCCCACCGTGCCGGGCGCCGAGCCCAGGTCGGGGTCGAACACGGTCTGGATCGAGTCGACGACCACCACCGCGGGCGCCAGGGCGTCGACGTGGCCCACGATGCGGGACAGGGAGGTCTCGGCCACGAGCCACAGCGACGGGGCGCTGACCCCCAGGCGCTCGGCCCGCAACGCCACCTGGCGGGCCGACTCCTCGGCCGTCACGTACAGGCACGTCGCCCCGCGGGCCACCGAGGCCAGGGCCTGGAGCAGCAGCGTGGACTTGCCCACGCCCGGCTCGCCGCCCAGCACGGTGACGGAGCCGGGGACCAGCCCGCCGCCCAGCACCCGGTCCAGCTCGGCGTCGCCGGTGGGCACCGGCTCGGTGGCGTCGCCGACGGCCTCTGCGATCGGGATGGGCACAGAGGGCAGACTGCGGGCCCCGGCGGGGAGCAGCGCCTCCTCGACGAGCGAGCCGCTGGACTCGCACGCGGGGCACCAGCCCATCCACTTGGGCGCGTCCGCACCGCACTCGCTACAGCGATAGACCGTCTTCTGCCGCACGGACGAGACAGTACGGAGGGGGTATGACACTTAGCGCCGAGGCCGAGGAGGCACGTGGTGACCCAGCGGTAACATCCCGGCCCGTGCGTGCCCGGGTGCTGGTCCCGCTGTACCTCGCCCTCGCGGCCGTCGTGACCTGGCCCATGCCCCTGCACGCGGGCACCTCGCTCAACTACGGGGCCGAGCCGGTGGCGACGGTGCCGCTGTTCAACCTGTGGACGCTGCGCTGGAACGAGATCGCCATCGGCGACCTCTTCCGCGGGTACTGGGACGCGCCCCTCTTCCACCCCACCACCGGTGCCTTCGCGCTGTCCGAGCCCCAGCCGCTCACCGGCCTGGTGTTCGCGCCGCTGGCCTTCCTCGGCCGCAACCCGGTCCTGGCCTTCAACCTCGTGCTGCTGGCCGCGCTCACGCTCAACGGCATCGCCGGCCACCGGCTGGCCCGCACCCTGGGCGCGGCGCCGGTGCCGGCGGCCGTGACCGGGGGCCTGGCGGTCACCCTGCCCTTCGTGGCGGCGCAGCTGGGTGTGCTCCAGCTGGCGATGGTGTTCCCCCTCCTGCTGCTGATCGACGCGGTGCTGCGCTGGGCACCCGAGGGCGGGCGGCGCCGGGGCGCCGCGATCGGGCTGTGGCTGGCCGTCACGTTCCTCACGTGCGGCTACTACGGGCTGTTCGCGGCGGTGGTCATCTTCCCGTCCGCCCTCGTGCTGCTGCGCCGGACCTGGTTCACCCGGGCCCGCGCCCTCGACCTGGCCGCGGCGGCGGGCGTGTTCGCGGTCCTCGCCCTGCCCTTCCTCGTCCCCCAGGCCCGCATCACGTCCGACTACCACCGCAGCGAGGAGACCATCGAGAGCCTGAGCGCCGACACCGCCGACTTCCTCCGGCTGCCGGCGGGCTCGGCGGGCTCGCACCTGCCCTGGATCCAGGACCCCGCGGACGGCCACGCCCTCTTCCCGGGGACCGTCCTGGTCGTGCTGGCGATCGCGGGCACGGTGGTGGCGGCGCGCCGGGCCTCGGCCGACCCCGCGGCCACCGACCGGAACCGCCAGGGCACCTTCCTGCTGGTGGGGGTGATGGTGGCCCACCTGCTCAGCCTCGGGCTGAACCTGAACCTGGGCGGCGGGCAGCCCTACCAGCTCGTGCGCCGCTTCGTGCCCGGCTTCGAGAGCCTGCGCAGCCCGTTCCGGGCCGACGTCCTCACCCAGCTGTTCGCGGTCGCGCTGGCGTCCTACGCCCTCGACGCCGCCTGGCGCTGGCTGCGGGCCCCCGGCCGCACCGAGCGGATCCCCCAGGGCGTGGCGCTGGGCCTGGCCGCGGCCGTCGTGGTCCTGGGACTCGTCGAGACCGGCGTGACGCCCGGGCGGCTCCACCGGGTGGACACCGGCACACCGGACTGGGCCGCCTACCTCGACGACCACCCGCTGGCCGCCGATCCGGCCGTGCTGGCCTTCTTCCCGTTCCCGCCGGACGGCCGGGCCGGGTCCTACCAGGACACGGTGGACGACATGCTGGCCGTGCTCGACACCGGCGACACGACGGTCAACGGCTACTCGGGGCTGTTCCCGGCCACCTATGACCAGCTGGAGGTCGCGGCCCGCGACTACCCCAACGACGAGGCCGACGCCCTGCTGGCGCAGTACGGGGTCGACGCGCTGGTGGTGGACCGGGACTGGCTGGACGGCAACCCGGCCGCAGCCTCGTCGCTCGACGCCGGCTACCGGCTCCTCCACGAGGGCCCGGAGACCGTGATCTACCTAGCCCGGTAGCCGGCGCCCGCGCAGCGAGCGCACCACCAGCACGAGCACCAGGCCGATCAGGCTGACCGCCGCCAGGATGGCCAGGACCAGCTCCGGCCAGCGGAACACCGTGCTGTCGGCGGCCATGTCCAGCGGCGGGTCGCCCAGCCGGGGGGACCAGCTCCTCTCGCCACCCGGCAGCCGGGCGGTGACGGTGAACGAGAAGGCGTCGGCCAGCGGCTGGCCGATGCGGGCCTCGATGGCCGCCTGGTCCTCGCCCAGCGGCTCGCCGTCGAGCAGCGCGGCCAGGCCCTCGTCGCCGAAGGCCTCCAGGCCGCCGCTCAGATCCGCGGTGCCCCGGAACTGGTAGCGCACCCGGCCGAAGGGATGGTCCCGGGTCAGGTGCAGGTGCTGGAGCGGGCCGGTGTCCCCGGTGATCTGGGCCATGACCTGGTCGGCCTCGTCCGGGGTGCCGAACGGGTGGGTGACCCGGATCCAGGTGGTGCCGTCCTTGCCGGTCTCCGGCGGGCTGATCTCCCAGCCCGAGGCGATCAGGTCGTCGGTGCGGACCAGGGTCGCCAGGTCAGCCGTGGTCGAGACGCCGTCCCCGTCCAGGTCGGGCAGCTTCGACAGGGCGTCGCCGTCCAGCCCGGTGGCGACTTCCACCGAGCCCGAGCCGTCGTCCTCCACGTCGATGGTGACCACCGTCTGCACCTCGCACGCGGTCGAGAAGAGAGCGATGAGCACAGCCGGCAGGAGACGGCGGACGATGCTGGGGCGCGAACGGTCCACGTTGAAAGGCGGACCTTACGACGCGCGCGGGCCGCCCGCTGGCGACCCGGTCGCAGTTCAGCCCTGTCTGTCAGCCTTCGGTGGGCGGCGAGCCGCCGGCCTCGGCCAGCTCCATGGGCGGCGGGGTGAACCCCTCGACCGTGCGGAACACGATGACCTTCTCGCCGGTGTCGGGATCGTCCTCGGCGTCGACCACGATGATCTCGCCGGCCCGGAACTCCTTGAGCAGGAGCTTCTCGGACACCGGGTCCTCCACCATCCGCTGCACGGCCCGCCGGAGCGGCCGGGCGCCCAGCTGCGGGTCGTAGCCCTTGGCGGCCAGGAGGTACTTGGCCTCCTGGGTGAGCTCGATGCCCAGGCCCTGGCTCTCCAGCTGGCGCTGCACCCGGGGGATCATCACGACGTCGACGATCTGGGTGACCTCTTCCATCGTGAGCTCGTGGAACACGATCGTGTCGTCGATGCGGTTCAGGAACTCGGGACGGAAGTGCAGCTTGAGGGCGTCGTTGACCTTCTCCTTCATCTTCTCGTAGGAGACGGCCTCGTCGGACCGGGCGAAGCCCACGCTGGCCTTGCGCAGGTCAGCGGTGCCCAGGTTGGAGGTCATGATCAGCACGGTGTTGCGGAAGTCGACCGAGCGGCCCTGGGCGTCGGTGAGGCGCCCCTCCTCCAGGATCTGGAGCAGCGTGTTGAACACGTCGGGGTGGGCCTTCTCGATCTCGTCGAACAGCACCACCGAGAAC
>DATBGF010000157.1:0-4297 GCA_036558145.1 Acidimicrobiales bacterium | reverse complement strand
TACCGGCACGTGCCCAACAAGGACGTGCTGCTGGCGGTGATGATCGATCTCGCCGTAGACGTTCCCCCCGACCTGAGCGCCGTGCGCGGCGGCTGGCGTGGCAAGCTGACACGCTACGCGGAGCTCCTCTGGGCCGTCTGGCAGGCGCACCCTTGGCTGCCGACCGTCACACTCGGATCACGCGTCATGGGCCCGAACGAGACCGGGTGGGTCGAGCGGGCGGTGCGCTGCCTCGCCGGCACCGGCCTCACCGGCGACCAGCAGATCGACGCCGTGCTGCTGCTGTCGGCCCACGTGCGCATGGCGCACTCCCTGTCGACGGCCGGGTCGTTCCCCTGGGATGCCCACCGCCGGCTGACCCCGACGATGGCCGACGTCCTCCGCGAGCACGCCGGCGAGTTCCCGTCGATCCTCGCTGCGCTCGAAGGCGCACGCGCCAAGCCGGTGCGGACGGTCACCGACGGGATCGGCCTGGCCTGCGTCCTCGACGGGATCGACCGGCAGATCCAGGCCCGCGCCCACTGAGCCGCTGCGGGGCGCCGCGGCGCGCGTGAGCGGTCCTGTCCGCGTGCGATCCTTTGGCCCAGAGGATCCGGGAGCTGGGGGAGATCGCAGGTGGTCGTCAGGTTCACGGGGGCGGGATGCCTGTCGCCCCTCATCGCTATCGGGTGCGTTTTCGTGGGCGTGGGGGTCGCGGGCAACCTGTTCCCGGACGACTTCCCCAGCCCGGCCGCGGGCGTTGTGATCGCGGCGGTGCTGCTGCTGACGGCGCCGGTCCACTGGTGGATCGGGCGGGCGCTCAACTCGACGATGACCCCGCAGGGCCGCGTCTGGCACGACCGCCACACCTACTTCGGAGCGCCGATCGAGAAGGGCGTCTGGGTGAACGTGGGCTTCGCGCTCATCGCGGTGTCGATCGCCGCCGGTGCGGCCACGAGCCCGATCGTCGGGTGGGCGGTCCTGGTGGGCACGCCGATCATCGCGGGGCTGGTCCTGGCGAGCCGCACCGACCGGGCGCGGCTGCGCACGATCGAGGACCGCCAGCCGCTGGCCGCCGAGCGGGGCTGGCGCTACAAGAACAGCGACGCCCGGCTCGCCACCCGGTGGAAGGCCCGCGAGCGCGGGCGGGCGCCCTACACGGCCAGCCCGTTCGGGATCGTCGCCGGCGAGCTGAACGGGCTCCCGTTCACCGCGTTCGACACGGAGGCGGCCGACTGGGGGCGTCACACCTCCTGGGCGGTCCACCTGCCGGTCGCCTACCCGAAGATCGTGGTGCGGGGCCCGGCCGCCCCGCCGAGCCCGGGGTTCGCCGCCACCATGGATGCGTTCTTCGGTTCGGCGGGCGGGTCAGGTGGGCCGCAGTCGCCGGGCGCGGCCGACCTGCTGGCCGGCATGGCGTCGAGGCCGGAGGTGGAGGGCGACGACGCCGGGTTCGCGGCGGCGCTCGCCACGCCGGACCTGCGCCGGGCGACGCAGGACTGGGGCCTGCAGGGCTGGCTGCTCGACGGCCGCGACCTGATCCTGTCGCGACGCTTCCACCCGGCGCCGTGCCCGGCGGTCGAGCTCGCGGCGGTCGCCGAGCGGCTGACCGCCCTGGCGCTGCGGTTCCCGCCGGGCCTGGCCGAACGCTACGGCACCGCACCCACGACCGACGTCCCCCTCACGGCCCGCTGAGCGCGGCGGCCGCGGGGTCAGGGCTTGCGGCCGACGCCGGCGTAGAAGATGTCCGGGCCGCCGTCCTCGGGCGGCTGGTTGTGCCAGGACGCCACCAGCGTGACGCCGGGGTCGACCAGCTCGAGGCCGTCGAAGAACCGGGTGAACTCCTCGCGGTTGCGCAGGATGAAGGTCTCCTGGGTCTTCTCGCTGATGCCGTCGTAGAGCTCCACGAGACCCGGCACCACGTCGCTGGCCAGGTGCGACACCGCCAGGTAGCTGCCCGACGGCACGGCGTCGAGCAGGCGGCGCACGAGGCCGTGGGCGCCGTCGGCGTCCGAGATGAAGTGCAGGATCGCCACCACGACCAGCCCGACCGGCTGGTCGAAGTCGAGGATCTCGGCCGCCTGGGAGAGGATCGAGTCGGTGTCGCGGATGTCGGCGTACAGGTAGGAGGTCGTCGTGGCCGGCGTGGTGCTCAACAGCTCGTGGGCGTGGGCCAGCACGATCGGGTCGTTGTCGACGTAGACGACCTTGGACTCCGGAGCCACCGACAGGGCGATGGCGTGGGTGTTGTCGTCGCTGGGGATGCCGGTGCCCAGGTCCAGGAACTGGCGGATCCCCGCCTCCTCGGCCATGAAGCGAACGGCCCGCCCGAGGAAGTCGCGGTTGGCCCGCAGGCTGGCGCGGGCCGCGTCGATCCCGCCCGGGAACTCGAGGCCGGCTGCGTGCGACGCGGCGCGGTCGCTCTCGAAGTGGGTCGTCCCGCCGAGCATGTAGTCGTAGATCCGACCCGCGTGAGGGATGTCGGCCCGGATGTCGATCTCGCCCCAGTCCTTGCTTGCCACGTCCTCGCCGTTCCGTCAGGCCCGCGTCCCGCCCGCACGATAGACGGTCCCCGACCCGTCCCGAGCCGCGCCCCGGGCGGCGTCAGGTCCCGCGACGGGCCACCTCCGCGCCGATCTCGTCGCCCTCACCGTCCACCGCGAGGCCGAGGCGGCGGCGCTCGAGCTCGATGATCCGGCGCTCGGCGTCGGCCTTCGGTGCGGCGGCGAGCGCCGAGACGTCGATCGCGTGGGGGCTCGCGTCCTTGAGGTCGCTCATCCGCACGTAGTCGTCGAACACGGCGCGCTTGGCGGTCAGGATCTCCCGCATCCGCTGGTCGACGCTGCCCTCGGCGAGGAGCCGGTGGACGTGGACCGGCCGTACCTGGCCCATGCGGTGCAGCCGGGCGACGGCCTGGTCCTCGATCGACGGCTTCCACTGGGGCTCGGTGAGCACGACCACGGACGCCGCCTGGATGTTCAGCCCGACCCCTCCGGCCTGGATCTGGCTCACCAGGACCAGCGGGCGCGGTGACGCCGAGAACTCGTCGACCAGCGCCTGGCGCGCCGACGGGTCGAGGCGGCCGGTGAGCAGCCCCGCGGACCGTTCGCCGAGCGCGCGGTCGGCCGCCCGGAGCACGTCCAGGAAGGACGAGAACACGACGGTCTTCCAGCCGTTGTCCGCCGCCTCGTCGACGATCTCCACGAGCCGGTGCAGCTTGGCGCTCTGGTCGAGCGCGGCGGCCTCGAACGCGGCCCGGCGCATGGCCATGAAGTTGCCCGACCCGACCGCCCGGGCGTAGGCGCGACGGTCGGCCGGGGTCAGCTCGACCCACTCGTCGTTGTCGATCCGCGGGGGCAGCTCGTCCAGCACGTCGGACTGGTTGCGGCGCAGGTAGACGTCGGCGACGGCGGCGCGGAAGGCGTCGGTCCCGACCAGCCCGGACCCCGGCTCCATCCGCTCCGCCAGGTCGGGCCGGATGTGGCCGACGAGGTTGCGGAACTCCTCGAGCCGGTTCTCCACCGGCGTCCCGGTGAGGAGGAGCACGCGCTCCACGGCCGCGATGTGGCGCACGATCGCCTGCGTGCGCTTGGCCGCCAGGTTCTTCACGTAGTGCGCCTCGTCGGCCACGAGGAGCGCGACCGGCAGCCCGTCGGGCAGGTCGACGGACCTCAGCGAGTCGTAGGTCACGATGCCGACGCCACCCTCGCGCCCCCAGGCCGCCAGGGCGCGCCCCCGGTCGGCGCCGTGGAGCCGGAACGCCCGCAGGCGGCTGTGCTGTTCGACCTCGTGGGCCCAGTTGGCCAGCACGCTGGCCGGGCAGACGACCAGGGAGTGGGTGGCGCCGCCGGCGTGGAGGTGGCTGATGGCGGCGAGCGCCTCGACCGTCTTGCCCAGGCCCATCTCGTCACCGAGGATCGCCCGGCCCTGCGTGAGCGCGAACCGGGCACCGAACGCCTGGTAGCCCCGGAGCGCCACGGCCAGCAACGACGTGTCGAGCGCGTGGCCCTCGACGCGCTCGGCGATCTCGGCCGGGACGTGCCCGTGCACCGCCTCGGGATCGCCGTCCAGGCCCGCGATCGCGACGAGCAGGCCGTTGTAGGCGGCGGCCCGCTCGCGGTAGTCGTCCCAGATGTCCCCGTCGAACTCCGGGCCGCCGGCCTGCAGGGCGAGCGCCCGCGGCCAGCGGGGATCGGCCCGGTCGATCCCGGAGGCGGCCACGAGACTCTGCAGCTGATCGAGCGCGGCCCGGGCCTGCCGGCGCCGTGTGCGCCCGGCGAGGAGCATCCGCAGGCGACTGCCGGCCAGCGCCGCCACC
>DATBGF010000156.1:0-6583 GCA_036558145.1 Acidimicrobiales bacterium | reverse complement strand
GCCGCCGCCACCGGTGGGGCGGGGCGTGTCGCCCGGGGCGATGCTGGCGTTCCAGGCGGGGCGGGGCTCACCGGGCTGGTCCGCCGGGAGCACCACGTAGTTGCCGTCGGCCCCGTCCACCAGCAGGTGGGTCTCGGTGGGGAGGCCGTCGCCCAGCCAGAAGGCGTTGCCCTCGAACGTGCAGTTCAGGAAGTCGTAGAGCTGGGCGTGCGGGCCGCCCTGGGGCACGCCGACCTGGGCCCGGTTGCCGCCCTTGAACGTGCACCCGCTGACCGTCGTGACCCGGTCGCCGCCGCCCCGGGAGATGTGCTTGGTGATGTCGACCGCGTACTCGCTCAGGCCCGCCTGGTCGATGTACATGCCCTCGTAGGTGATGGTCTCGCCCGTGGTCTCGCCTTCCCGGGACGGCAGGGCCGAGATGGTGAGGCCGACGTCCTTGCAGGCGTAGATCGTGCAGTCCCGGTAGGAGACCAGGTTGGCGTAGGACCCGGCGAAGATCCCGGCCCCCGAGTGGTACGCGGTGAAGCGGTCCACGATCGTGCGGGGCGCGCCGTTCTGCCAGAAGTAGACGCCGGTGTGGCGGTTGTTGTGGGCCAGGTTGTCCTCGAAGGTCCACACCCGGTTGTTGCGGGAGTGCGAGGGCCAGTGGAAGCCGGCCGACGATTCGGCGCCGCCCTGGATCCCCACCGCCACGTTGCCCCGGGCCACGTTGCCGTCGCCCGCGCCCATGAGGAACCCGGTCAGGTTGAACTTGGAGTTGCCGCCGCTCTTGACGAAGTGGGCCACGCAGCGCTCGTAGGTGATCCCGTTGGAGGGGACCAGGTCGCGGCCCTCGCCCGACACGCTCAGGTCCCACCAGAACGCGTCGTCCACCATGTCGTGGGCGAGGCACTCGCGGAACGTCACGCCGTTGGAGAGGTGGGCGGCGAAGGCGTGCCCGGTCGAGTCGTAGGCCACGACCCCCTGGGCCACGCTGCCGGCCGATCCGTCGTAGTTCGTGTGGAAGTGCAGGGCGTAGCGGCCGAGCACCTCGTCCTCGCCCTGGCGCGGCCCCATGTAGCGCAGGCCCAGGTAGCCGAGGTTCTGGGGCTGGGCCGCGCCCAGCATGATCACGTGCGAGCGGCCGTCGGGCGTGCCCTGGATCAGCGCGTTGCGGCTGATGTTGAGCACCTCGGCCGTGTGCGTGACGCCGGGCCGCACGGTCACCGTCGGGTGGGGGTGGCTCAGCGGCTCGTCCAGCCCGACCTCGTTGCCGGTGACGCTGGCGATCGTGCGCCGGTCGTGGTGGGCCCAGTGCTCGCCGACTGTGATCGGCTCGGTCGGGGTCACCACGACCTCGTCGCCCACCCGCCAGCCGGTGGCGTCGGCCACGGTGATGCTGTGGGCGCCCGCGTCGGCCGCGCCGGTCAGGTTGGTCCACGAGGTCTTGGGGCTGCCCTGCACGTCGAGCAGCCCGTTGCCGATCACCCACACGCCCACGTCGGTGTCCATGGGCATCTCGCTGTGGCCGCCCTCGAACCGGTTCTCGTCCACGTCCACGAAGGTCAGGTCGTGGACGATCGCCGGGCTGCCGGGCCGCATGCGGATCCGCCCGGCCACGACGACGTTCTCGCTGGAGCGCAGCTTGCGGCTCTGCCGGGGGTCGAACACGAGGTCGCCGGCGTTCTCGATGCGGATGCCCGCCACCCGGGCGTCCACGTCGAGCAGGATCGGCTGGGTGACCACGGCCTGGTCGCCCTCGCCCGGGACCTGGCCGCCCCAGGTGGCCGGATCGCTCCACAGGGCCGTGGGCAGGTCCTCGGTCAGCACCACCGGCGGCTCGTCGGGCTGGGGGACGGTCGGCTCGGGCTCGGTGTCGCCGCCCTGGTGGCGGGGGTGGTGGCGGTCCGCGGCCGAGTCCGGCTCGCCGTCGTGGCGCAGGTCGCGCAGCAGGTAGGCCCCGCCGGCCAGCGCCGCGCCCCCGGCACCGCCGAGGACCAGCACCTGGCGCCGTGTCAGCCGCCGGGGACCGCCGCCGGTGTCCGGCTCCCCCTCCGGTGACGCCGGCGACTCCGGCGACTCGAGGTCTGGCTCGCCCTCGCCCATCGGCCTCCAATCTACGACGCGCGCAGGGCGCGGTGGTCACATCAGCTCGACGTCGCCGAGCCCCAGGTGCCAGTGCGCCGGCGCGGGCATGGCCGCCAGGCCGATGCCCCGGAACACCAGCGTCGGGCCCTGGCCGGGCACGGGCACGAACCCGGCCCGGGGCCCCTGGCCCGCGAGGCGCACGGCGTGGTCGGCCCCGCTCTCCCGCAGTGCCCGGGCCAGCAGGTGGGAGGTGAGGCGGGGGTCGCCGCCCGGCACCAGCTCCTCGCACACGGCCGCCTCCAGCGCCGCGCCCCTCGGGCGCAGGCGGAACACGACGATCCCGGCCGCCGGGCCCGCGGGCCCGGTCACGACCCGGTAGCCGAGGGGACCGAAGCCGTAGCGCCAGGCCAGGTACTCCGGCGTGCGGTGGGTGACCAGCCCGTCACCGGGCGGCAGCGCCCCCAGCAGCTCGGCCACGGCGCCGCTGTCCGCCAGCGCCTCGGGCGCAGGTAGGCCCGCGTCCGAGGGCGCCGACCACTTGTCCGCCGCAGTGCGGGCCCGGGCCAGGCGGACCAGCGAGGCGGGCGAGCGCGGCCGGGCCAGCACGCCGAGGCGGCCGACCGTCTCCCAGCCCATCTTGAGGTAGCCGGGCCGGCTGCGGGCGTTCGGCGTGTTGAACACGAAGGCGACGCCCTCGCCCGCCAGCGCGCCGAGCGCGTGCTGGGTCAGGGCGCGGAACACGCCCTGGCCCTGGTGGTCGGGATGGGTGGCGGTGTCGACCGCCCGCACGGCCTGCACCACCCGGCCGTCGTGCACGAACTCCCAGCGCAGGAACGTGCGGAACCCCACGACCCGCCCGCCGACCGTGGCCACCCACGCCGGTGACGGGCCGAAGGGGCTCTCCCGGTGCTTCCACTGGAAGAAGGCGCGGTGCTGGGCGTCGGGCACCCAGCCCATGGCCGCGTCCAGCAGGCTCATGACCGCCGACTCGTCGCCCGGCTCGTAGGGGCGCAGGTCGGTCATGCCGCCGGGCGCCCGACCAGCACCCGCACCCCCGCCCGCGTGGCGACCCAGGCCCGTCCGGCCGCGTCCGCCAGCACCCTGCCCTCGGCCCGCGCCCGCACCGCCACCGGTGGGGCGGGGGCCGCGGTCTCGTAGCCGTGCGCGGCCAGCTCCGTCGCGGCGATGGCCTCGAAGCGGGCCACGTCGTCCGCCGGCATCTGCGTGCGCCAGTCCCGCAGGCCCGGGGTCGGCGGCAGCCGCAGCCGGTCGTGGGCCTCGGGGAAGCGGGTGGCGGCGATGACCTCGCCCGCCCGCGCCGGGTAGCGCAGCATCGCGCCGTCCCATGCCAGGTCGAGGAAGGCGCACAGCTCGCGGGCCACCCGCTCGGGCTCGGCCACGAGATCCTCGTAGCGCACCTCCCGGTAGCGGCCCGGCCCGAGCCGGCGCCCGGCGCGCCGCCCGGCGCCGACCCGGCGCCGCCACAGCAGCGCGGCGTCCTCCACCGTGGACGGCCCCCAGGCGACACTGCGGTACGACAGCGCCACGTCGCGCCCGTCGCGCACCAGGTGCACGAAGCGGGCCTCGGGGAACATCCGGGCCAGCCGGCGCAGGTGCAGCACATGCATCGGGGTCTTGTCGGCGTAGCGGGGCTTGCCCTCGTGTGCGGCCCAGCCCGCGAAGGCCCGCCGGACCATCTCGGCGAACGAGGCCGGCGCGGGATCGTCGACCAGCGCGGCCCGACCCTCGGCCGGCGGGATGCCCCAGCGCCGCCAGGAACCGTTGGCGACGACCAGGTCCGCGGCCCGCCCGGCGTCGAACCGCCGGGGCCAGCCGTAGCGGAGCGCGTAGTGGGGCCGGGCCAGGCGGATCACGAACGACACCTCGTCCGGCACGGCCAGGTCGGGATGCGAGTCGAACATGGCCCGCAGCAGCGTCGTGCCCGACCGGCCGCAGCCCACGAAGAACGGGAAGGCCGCGGCGCCGGTCATCCGCCCGCGCCCTTGGCCAGGCGCTTGGCCTGGCGGCGCACCGGGGCGAGGAGCCGGTGCCGGCGCACGGTGGCCACCGGTCCCCGCTCGTACCAGCCGCGGCCCTCGACCTCACGCAGCGCCCGGCGCACCAGCGGCGGCGACGGCAGGCCGTCGTAGGCGAGGCCGAACGCCTCGGCCCGGGCCTGGTTCACCGCGTCGATCAGCGGGTTGAGGACGGCGTTGCGCGAGCGGAAGACGTAGCCCTGCCCGTCGATCTCGTTGTGGTAATGCAGCACGAACGGCGGCGTCACCTGGTGGGCGAACAGCGGGTGGACCCGCACGGTGGTGGACAGGTTGGCGGCCACCGGCAGCGGCGCCACCGGGATGCCGTCGCCCACCAGCGCCAGCGCCAGGGCCAGCTGGTTGGTCCAGTGGCGCTGCGGCGGCGCCACGATGTCGGGCCGCCGTGTGTACAGGTCGAGCACGTCCGCCACCCGCTCGGCCCACGCCTCCCGCAGCGTGCCGCACAGCGCCCGGGGCACGAACACGACGCCGCTGTTGTAGTACGGGTAGGTGACCTGCGCGGTCGACGTGGTGACGATCGAGCGCCCCGGCTCGGGGATGCCGAGGTCGGCGAACACGCCCTGCCAGGTGGCGGCGGGGTAGGGGTCGCTGTTCTCGGGCTTGACCGCCACCGCTCCCGGGGCGGCGTACCGGCCGACGTCGCCGACGATGACCGTGTCGGTGTCGATGGCGAGCAGGTCGTCGAAGTCGTGCGTGTCCGCCAGCTCCAGCATGCGCAGCTTGTTGCTCGGCGGGTTGCGGGCGTCGACCCGCTCGACGACGCGCACCTCGGCGCCCAGCTCGGCGAGCCCCGAGACGAAGCGCGCCTCGACGCCTTCCACGAAACACGCTACGAACGGCGCACCGGCGAGGTCGCCCCCGAACCGTCGTAACGACAGCACGAGGTTCTGCACCTCCAGGTACCACCGGTCGCTGTTCTCCGCCACGCAAGCGACGAGGGTCACGCCCACGGGCGGCGATGGTATCGAGTTCACTACTGTGACGCCGTGGTGGCCCACGCCGTCGCGGGACGGACCATGAAGGAGGCGGCGGTGCTGGCGGATCGCCTGCATCCGCCCCGGCCCGGCGTTGTCGTGCTGCTCTACCACCGCGTCGGTGGGCGCAGTGACTCCGACGAGATCGACCTGCCCGCCTCGGCCTTCGACCAGCAGATGGCGTGGCTGGCCGACCGTCGCCGCGCGCTCACGCTCGACGACGCGCTGGACGTGCTGGCCGAGCCGGCCGACGAGCGCCCGCCGTACGACCCCGTGGTCGTGACGTTCGACGACGGCACCGACGACCTCGTGGACGTGGCGCTGCCCATCCTGGCCCGCCACCGGATCCCCGCGGTGTTCTACCTGGCGACCGATCACGTGGAGCGGGGCCGCGCCTTCCCCGGCGGCGGGCGTCCGCTGTCGTGGGCCGCCGCGGGCGAGGCGCTGGACTCGGGGCTCGTGACCATCGGCTCGCACACCGACCGCCACGCGCTGCTGGACCGGCTCGACGCGTCGGCGGTGGCGTCGGAGCTCGACCGCTCCCGCGGGCTGATCGGCGACCGGCTGGGCGTGCCCGCCGAGCACTTCGCCTACCCCAAGGCGGTCCTGGCCGCGCCCGGGGTCGAGCCGCTGGTGCGCGAGCGCTTCCGCTCGGCGGCGCTGGGCGGCAACCGCCCCAACCCGTACGGCACCACCGATCCCCACCGGCTGGCCCGCTCGCCGATCCAGCGCCGGGACGGCATGCGCTTCTTCGTCCACAAGGCCCAGGGCGGCATGGCGCTGGAGGAGCGGGCCCGGCGCCGCTTCGACCGCTGGCGCTACTCCCGCAGCGTGAGCTGATCCCCGTAGCGGCCGTAGGCGGCGAGCACCCGGGTCACCACCGCGCGCTCGTCGAACTCGCGGCACGCCTTGTCCCGCCCGGCCCGGCCCAGCTCGGCCCGCCGGGCGGGATCGTCGCCCAGCTTGCGCAGCGCCTCGGCCAGAGCGTCCGGCTCGCGCAGCGGGACGAGCGCGCCGGTCACGCCGTCGTCCACCACCTGGCGGCAGCCGCGCACGTCGGTCGCCACCACCGCCAGCCCGCTGGCCGCCGCCTCCATGGCCGCCCGGGGGAACCCCTCGCGGTGCGAGGGCAGCGCGAACACGTCGGCGCCCCGGTAGAGCACCTCGACGTCGTCGCGCTGGCCGAGGAAGCGCACGCCCGCCCGGACCGCGGCCGCCACCTCGTCGCGGGACAGGGCGTCGGCCTTGGACGGATCGTCGGGGCCCACGCACACCACCGCGTACCCGGGGCCGAGGCTGCGGGCGGCGGCGAAAAGCTCGGGGTAGCCCTTCTCCGCCACGAGGCGGCCGACCATGAGCACCGCCACCTGCCCGGGCGGGACGCCGAGCGCTTCCCGGGCCCGGGCGCGCTCGCCGTCGTCGCCGGGCGGGCGGAACCGATCCAGGTCGACGCCGTTGCCCAGCACGCGGGTCCGCTTCGGGCTG
>DATBGF010000155.1:0-1724 GCA_036558145.1 Acidimicrobiales bacterium | reverse complement strand
GACCCCAGCGTCTGGCCGTCGGCCACGCTGACGTCGCCGGTGATCGTCGTCGTCGGGCCGGACGTGTAGACGCCCCGCTGATCGACGGTCAGACCGTTGCACGCCGCGGCGATCAGAACCACCACTGCGGCCAGTGCCATGCGGCACCGCCGCGCCCTCCCGAGCCCCATCCGTCCCCCCCGAGTCGAACCAGCAGGGCCAGAAGCTAGCTCATGCTGACGGTGAGACAGGTCCAGGCGCCCACGAAAATCCTGTCACCGTCGGCCAATGTGTGGGCCTGACCGGCGGCCAGCGGCTCGTCGGCGTCGTTGACCCATGTGCCGTTGGAGCTGCCGCTGTCGGCCACCGACCACGCACCGCTGTCCGGGTCGCGCGTGAACTCGCACTGGTGCGCGCTCACCGCGGGATCGGCCGCCGCGCCCGACAGGCCGAGGTCGACGTCCTGGGCCCGCCCCGGCCGCACCCGGCCGAGCGTGGCGTGGTCGCCGGTGAGCTCGAACGTCAGCGTGGGCGCCACGTCCGGGAACGCGGGCTCGCCGGAGCCGACCATGCGGTCCCAGTGGTCGCGGTCGGCCCCCACCGAGAGCTTGACCGCCGCCTCGGCCGCGGCGGGCTTGCCCGCCACCACGTCGAACCCGCACGACTCGCAGAACTGGCCCTCGACCGGGTCGCCGCAGTTGGGACAGGCGACGGTGGCCGGCTCGGGCGGCGCGGGCGGCGGAGGCGGCGGGGCCGGCGCCTCCGATGCGGGCGGCGCGGTGGGCGCGGCAGAGATGAGCGCGCCGCACGTGTCGCAGTAGTCGTCGGTCAGCGAGATGTGCCCGGCCGGGCACGTCGCGCTCATCCGCCCGCCTCCGGCTGCTCGCCCTCGGGCTGCCCGCCGTTCGGCGCCTCGGGGGCGGCCTCGGGCTTGCCGAGCCGGACCGTGCGGGTGGAGCGGGTGTCGAGCGTCATCTCCGCCGCCTTCTCGGCGCCGGCCTTGAGCCGCACCGTGCCGGTCTCGGCGTTGTCGACCTCCACGACCTCGCGCAGCAGCCGCATCGTGTCGTCGTGGCCCGACTCGGCGGCCAGCTGCACGGCCCGGCCCAGCTTGACCGTGGCGGTCTTCTGGTCGCCCGCCTTGGCCGCGGCCACGCCCTCCTGGATGGCGTTGGCCAGCTCCTCCTGCCCGGTGTAGTGGGCCACGTGGCGATCCATGCGGGTGGACAGCTCGGCGTCGTCGGTCCACGTGGCCTTGATCAGCGCCTGGGTGGCGACGGTGCCGTCGGACAGCACCAGACTGACCCGCCCGGCCAGCATCTCGTCGCCCACGCCGCCCGGGGCCACCTTGATGCGCAGGTGGTAGTCCCGGGTCTCGCCCGGCGACCAGCCGCCGAGCAGGAAGTCGCGGGCCAGCGGGCCCGAGGGGGCGGCGGTGGCCGTCAGGTCCAGGACCTCCGGTGCCACCTGGCGCACCGACTCGACCAGCGCGCCCTGCGGCGCCCACAGCCGCAGGCTGACCGACGGCAGCGAGCGGGACTGGCTGGAGGTGATCATGGCCTCGAAGTCGGCGGCCAGCTCGGCGGGGTCGGCCACGATGTCCACCGTGCCCAGCAGCGCGGTCGCGATGCTGCGCAGCTCGTCCACCTCCCAGTCGACGCCGACGCCGCGGCAGTCGCACTGGAACAGGCCCCGGCAGGCCTCGATCGCGGCGGTGAGCTCGTAGGGCTGCTGGTGCTCGTTGC
>DATBGF010000154.1:0-20505 GCA_036558145.1 Acidimicrobiales bacterium | reverse complement strand
AGCTGCTCGTTGTCGTGGGTGAAGACGTAGCGGAAACCGCCGATCTCGGAGGCGGTGGCCACGTCCAGGCCCAGCAGCCCGTCGTCGTTGTCCGTCCAGCGGTCGAACAGGGCGACCATCTCAGTGTGCTCGACCGGGTCGTCGCTGGGCAGGAAGCTCATCGACAGCGGCATCCCGCGGGGGATGACCGAACCGTCGATGACCAGCGTCTCCAGCGGGATGATGTCGAGCAGCACCCGTTCCGGTGAGTTGTCGAAGGCGATGAGCTGGCACAGGGTCATGTCACACCGCACAGGATCCGGCGACGTCGGCCAGCGTGCCTCGTAGCTTGGCCAGGCTGGCCCGCAGGAGGCGGGACACCTGCACCTGGCTCACGCCCACGAGGTCGGCGATCTGGGACTGGGTGAGGCCGCCCAAGTAGCGCAGCTCGACGATGCGCCGCTCGCGGGCCGGCAGCTCGGCCAGCAGGCGCTGCACGGTGGCGGTGGCATCGACGGCGTCGAGGCCGTCGTCGGGCCCGCCCAGGGTCGTGAGGTCGTCCACCTCACCGTCATCGCCGGTGGCGGCCAGAGGGGTCTTGCGGTAGCAGCGGGCCGCCTCGAGCGCCTCCAGCACCTCCTCGACGGGGACACCGGCCTGGCCGGCGATCTCGTCGACGGTGGGGGAGCGGCCGAGCATCTGGCCCAGCTCGTTGACCGCCACCTTGACGGTGTGCTGCAGGTCCTTGGCCCGGCGGGGCACGTGCACCGCCCAGGTCGTGTCGCGGAAGTGCCGGCGCAGCTCGCCGGTGATGGTGGGCACGGCGAAGGTGGCGAACGTGGCCCCGAAGTCGGGGTCGAAGCGCTCGACGGCCTTGAGCACACCCAGCATGGCGACCTGGATGAGGTCGTCGAGGGGCTCGCCCTTGTTGGCGAAGCGCTTGGCGCAGTGCAGCGCCAGCCAGCGGTGGTCCTCGATGAGCTGGTTGCGCAGGCGGCGATCGCCGGTCGTGCGGTAGCGGCGGAACCGCTCGGCATCCTCATGGCGGTCGGGCGCGTCGGCCGGTGCCTCCCCGCCGGTGCGGCGGGCACGGCGGACCTTCGGCGGTGAAGGCTTGAGGGCGGTCATGGACGTGTGCACGGGTGCCTCCGCAGTGGGGCGTGGGGCTTGGGTGAGCCGTAACTACCCGTCCCGGGGGGCACTACACCGAAATCGCTCCGGGTAGCCTCAGCGCCCGTGGACCTGGGCATCACCGGACGCCGGGCGGCCGTGGCCGCCGCCTCTGCCGGCCTGGGCCTGGGCTGTGCCCGGGCGCTGGTGCGCGAGGGCGTCCACGTGGCCATCTGCGGCCGGGGCGCCGAGCGGGTCGCCGCCGCCGTGTCCGCCCTGGAGGCCGAGGCGACGGGCGGCGCGACGGTCACCGGCCTGGTGGCGGACGTGGGGACGCCCGAGGGGGCCACGGCGTTCGTCGAGGACGCCTCCGGGGCCCTGGGAGGCGTCGACATCCTGGTCACCAACGCGGGCGGGCCGCCCCCCGGGACGTTCGCCTCGATCGACCTCGACGCCTACGCCCCCGCGCTGGAGCTCAACCTGCTGTCCACCGTGGCGATGTGCCACGCCGCGGTGCCGGCCATGTCCGAGCAGGGCTGGGGCCGGGTGGTGGCGATCACCTCGATCACGGTGCGCCAGCCCGCGGCCATGCTGATCCTGTCCAACACGGCCCGGGCCGGCGCGACCGCGTTCCTGAAGACCCTCGCCACCGAGGTGGCGCCCCGGGGGGTCACCGTGAACTCCGTGCAGCCCGGCCTGCACGCGACGGACCGCCTCCTGCAGCTGCACGGCGGCGACGTGTCCGGCGCGGGCGCGGGCCTGCCCGTGGGCCGGGTCGGCGACCCGGACGACTTCGGCGCGGCGGTGGCGTTCCTGTGCTCGCAGCACGCCGGCTTCATCACCGGCGCCGCGCTGCAGATCGACGGCGGGGCCTACCCCGGCCTCCTCTGACCAAAGGAGCGACGATGGCAGTACGGCACGTCGTGATGTTCCGCTTCGCCCCCGGCACGACCGAGGACCAGCGGGCGCGCATCGTCGAAGAGCTGCGGCGGCTGCCCGCCGCCATCCCCGAGATCGCCGCCTACACGGTCGGCACCGATGCGGGCCTGGCCGACGGCAACTGGGACTTTGCGGTCGTCGGTGACTTCGCCTCGGTCGAGGACTGGCAGGTCTACCGCGACCATCCGGCCCATCAGGCCGTGATCACCGACCACATCCGGCCGGTCGTGGCCGAGCGCGCGGCAACCCAGATTGCTCTCCCGTGAGTGGGTTCGCCGGGGGGCCGGAGCCCCCCGGAGCGAATCCCTCCGGTCAGTCGACGCGCAACTTGCTCGTCAGCTCTTCGCGGCGAGCCTCGAAGTCGTCGAAGGCGATTCTTCCGTCGTCGAAGGCGGCGTGCAGGTCGGCGAGCTGGGCCAGGACCGTGGCCTGGTCGGCCTCGGACTCGTTGCCTGCACCGTCGTCGGAGCCGTCACCCTGCTCGGCCCGCTCTGCCTTCCGCTCGAGCTTGGCCTGTGCTTTGGCCTGCTTGTCGCGGTCGCGCTGGAGCTTGCCGAAGGTGGTACGCCGCCGGGACACGCCTGCTCAGACCACCCGCACGTTCTGCGCCTCGTCGCCCTTGCGACCCGGCCCGACCTCGAACTCGACCTGCTGGCCGGCCTCGAGGGAGCGGTAGCCACTGCCCTGGATGTTCGAGTAATGGACGAAGACGTCGTCCTCGCCGTCGCGGGAGATGAAGCCGTAGCCCTTCTCTGCGTTGAAGAACTTGACGGTACCGACTGCCATGGTGATTTTGCCTATCTGTTCTGTTCCAGCCGATCGGGCGTACTTCGAGCGTCGATCGTGCAGCGACGAGGCTACGCCCTCGCGCCACCAAGTGCGCGCTTTGTAGCGTGATGGCGATGGTTCCCGAGGTCGAACGGGACACAGTGGCCCTCGCCCGGCGCTTCGCGACGGCCGGCGAACAAGAGCGCTCGCGGGTCTTCGCCATGTCGTGGTGGAGCGAGCGGGTCATGGACTGGGCCATGGCGCGCCCCGCGTTCAAGACGCAGCTCTTCCGCTTCGTCGACGTCTTCCCGGCGTTGCGCACCCACGACGAGGTGGCCCGCCACCTGCGTGAGTACTTCGCGGGCGTGGACGTGCCCCGCATGCTGGAGGCGGGCATCGGCGTCGCCGACCGCGTCCCGCTCGGGGAGCGGGTGGCCGCCCGGGTGGCGCGCCGCAACATCCTGCGCATGGCCCAGCAGTTCATCGTGGGCGCCTCGCCGGCCGAGGCGGTGGAGGGTCTCCACCGCCTGTGGCGCGGCGGCAGCGCCTTCACCGTCGACGTGCTCGGGGAGCACACCGTGGTCGGCGCGGAGGCCGATCGCTACGCCGCCAAGGTGGCCGCGCTGCTCACGACGCTGTGCGACGCCAGCGCCGGCTGGGCGCCCGACGACCACCTCGAGCGCGACGACCGCGGGCCGCTCGCCCGGGTCAACGTCAGCATCAAGCCCACCGCGCTGGCCACCCACTACGAGCCCCTCAGCCGCGACGTGGGCCTGGCCGGGGCCAAGGAGCGCCTGCGGCCGCTGCTGCGGCTCGCCCGGGAGCGGGGCGCGTTCGTCAACTTCGACATGGAGCACTACGACGCCAAGGACATCACCCTGGCGCTGTTCCGCGACCTGCTGTCCGAGGGCGAGTTCGCCGCCATGCCGGCCGGCGTGGTGATCCAGGCGTACCTGCGCGACAGCCGCGACGACCTCGCCGACCTCATCGCCTGGTCGTCACGCCGGCCCGAGCCGGTCACGGTCCGGCTGGTCAAGGGCGCCTACTGGGACGCGGAGACCGTGCACGCCCGGGCCGAGGGCTGGCCGGTCCCCGTGTACGAGCACAAGGCCGAGACCGACGCCAACTACGAGCGCTGCGTGCGGCTGCTCCACGACCACCACGGCGAGGTCCGGGCCGCGTTCGGGTCGCACAACCTGCGCTCGCTGGCCTACGCGGTCAGCTACGCCCAGCACCGGGGCATCCCCGACACCGGCTACGAGGTGCAGATGCTCTACGGCATGGCCGAGCCCATGCACGCGGCCATGCGGCGGATGGGCCTGCGGCTGCGGGTCTACGCGCCGGTCGGCGAGCTGGTCCCGGGCATGGCGTACCTCGTGCGCCGCCTGCTGGAGAACACGGCCAACGAGTCCTTCGTGCGCCACCGCTTCGCCGAGGGGCGGGCGCTGGACGAGCTGGTGGCCCCGCCCCGCGTCGACGAGTTGCCCGGGCCCACCCGGCCCGAGCCGCGCCCCACCACCAGCCTGGACAACCCCGGCGCCTACCGGCCCGAGCCCGTGTCCGAGTGGCGCCGGGCCTCGGCCCGCGCCGCCATGGCCGGGGCGCTGGCGGGCGTCGACGCCACGCTGGGGGTGCCCGTGCCGGCGCTCATCGACGGCGAGCAGGTCACCACGGCGGCCACGCTGCCCTCGGTCGATCCCGCCGCGCCCGCCACGCTGATCGCCGAGGCGGCCTCGACCACCGCGGCCGACGCCGAGCGGGCCGTGGCCGCGGCCCTGGCGGTCGCCGGCGAGTGGCGCCACCGCCCGGCGTCCGAGCGGGCCGCGGTGCTGTTCCGGGCCGCGGCCTGGATGCGCGAGCGCCGGGCCTCCCTGGCCGCGCTGGAGGTCATGGAGGCCGGCAAGCCCTGGGACCAGTGCGACGCGGACGTGTGCGAGGCCATCGACTTCTGCGAGTACTACGGGCGCGAGGTGCTGCGGCTCGACGCTGCGGCCGCCGAGCTCGTCGACTCGCCGCCGGGGGAGTCCAACCGGCTCTACTACCAGGGCAAGGGCGTCACCGCCGTGATCGCCCCGTGGAACTTCCCCCTCGCCATCCCCACCGGCATGACCGTCGCCGCGCTGGCGGCCGGAAACCCGGTCATCCTCAAGCCGGCCGAGCAGACCCCGCTGGTGGCCTGGCGGCTGGTCGAGGCGCTGGTGGCCGCGGGCGCCCCGCCGGGCGTGATCCAGTTCCTGCCGGGCGTGGGCGAGGTGGTCGGCGTGCGGCTGGTCGAGCACCCCGACGTGGCCGTCATCGCGTTCACCGGGTCCCGGGCCGTGGGCCTGTCCATCGTGGCCGAGGCGGGGGCGACGCCCCGGGGCCAGCGCCACGTCAAGCGGGTCATCGCCGAGATGGGCGGCAAGAACGCGCTGATCGTGGACTCCGACGCCGATCCCGACCAGGCCGTCCCCGGCGTGGTCGTCTCGGCGTTCGGCTACGCGGGGCAGAAGTGCTCGGCCGCCAGCCGGCTGATCGTGGTGGGCGGGGTCTACGACGAGATCGTGGACCGGGTCGTCGGAGCCACCCGCGAGCTGGTCGTCGGGCACCCGCGGCGGCCCGAGGTCCAGGTGGGGCCCGTGATCGACGAGGACGCCCACAAGCGCATCCTGCGCACGCTGGAAGGCGCCGGCGAGCAGGGCGAGGTGCTGCTGTCGCACGGCGAGGTGCCCGGCGAGGGCTACTTCGTGCCCCCGACGGTGGTGGCGGTGCGCGACCCCGACGTGCCGATCGCCCGCGACGAGATCTTCGGCCCGGTGCTCGCCGTCCTGCGGGCCGCGGACATGGACGAGGCCCTCGCCCTGGCCAACCGCTCGGAGTACGCGCTGACCGCGGGGATCTACTCGCGCTCGCCCTCCGCCATCGCCCGGGCCGCGGCCGAGCTGCGGGCGGGCAACGTGTACGTCAACCGCCACATCACCGGCGCCGTGGTGGGGCGCCAGCCGTTCGGCGGCTACGGGCTGTCGGGGATCGGCTCCAAGGCGGGCGGGCCGGACTACCTGCTGCAGTTCCTCGATCCCCGGGTGGTCACGGAGAACACCCTGCGCCAGGGCTTCGCCCCCGACAGCTAGCCCGCGGCGGTCTGCTCCAGCGGCTGGTCGTCGATGGCCAGCTCCACGAGGGGCAGCACCCGGTGGTGGAGCTGCTCGGTCAGCGCGATCTGCGTGGCCGTGCGGCTGATCCCCTGGGTCTCGAGGATGCGGTTGATGACCCGCTGGAGGTGGTCGTTGGTGTGGGCCACGACCCGGCAGTGCAGGTCTCCCGGCCCGGTCACCGTGTGGACCTCCAGCACTTCGGGGATCTCCCGCAGATGGGCGCAGACGTCGTCGAGGCGACCCTGGGCGATCTCGAGGCTCACGAAGGCCAGGACCTCGTAGCCCATGGCGCGGAGATCCAGGTCGGGGTCGAAGCCCGAGATGATCCCCCGCTGTTGGAGCTTGTCGAGCCGGGCCTGTACCGTCCCCCTCGCCACCCCGAGCTGCCGGGCCAGTTCCATCACCCCGGCCCGGGGCGTGTCGCACATCGCCCTGATGAGCCGGGCGTCGAGCGCGTCGATTCCGGTGGGCAACATGAACAAGTTGTCTACCACAAGTCGGCCGTTGCTGACCAAAGTGTGCAGTTCCTGTCACTTGTATTGACGTTCCGCGGGCGTCGACCTTTCCTGGGACCCGCACATCGATCAGGGAGGGAACGACGATGGCGAGCCCGGCCACGGCCCCGCAGCAGGACCGCTCCACGACGAGCCCGCCCTCGCTGGGGGGCATCGACCACGTGGAATGGTGGGTCGGCAACGCCCGGGCGTTCGCGGGGTTCCTGGCGTCCGCCTTCGGCTTCGAGATCGTGGCCTACGCCGGCCCGGAGACGGGACGGCGCGACCGGGTGTCCCACGTCCTCCAGCAGGGCCGCATCCGCTTCCAGGTCACGGGGGCGCTCACGCCCGACTCGCCGATCGCCGAGCACGTCCGCACCCACGGCGACGGCGTGCGGGACATCTGCTTCCTGGTGGACGACGCCGAGGCCGCCTACGCGGCGGCGCTGGCCCGGGGTGCGGTGCCCGAGCGCCCGCCCGCGATCGACACCGACGAGTACGGCGCCATCCACCACTCGGCCATCCGCACCTACGGCGAGACCGTGCACACGTTCCTCGACCGCTCGGCCTACACCGGCGAGTTCGCCCCCGGCTACGGCCCCCCGCAGCTGCCCCACCCCGGCGGCCCGGCGGTGGGCCTGACCCGCTTCGACCACGTCGTGGCCAACGTCGAGCGGGGCCACCTCGAGCAGTGGGTGGGCTACTACGAGGAGGTCCTGGGGTTCGACCCGCTGGTCCACTTCGACGACGACCAGATCTCCACCGAGTACTCGGCGCTCATGTCCACGGTCGTGTGGAACCACGACAAGGTGGTCCTGCCCATCAACGAGCCGGCCGAGGGACGCCGCAAGAGCCAGATCGAGGAGTACCTCGACTACTACCGCTCACCCGGGGTCCAGCACATGGCGCTGCACACCCCCGACATCGTCACGTCGGTGCGGGCCATGCGGGAGCGGGGCGTGCGGTTCCTCACGGTCCCGCCCGAGTACTACGACGAGGCCCACGCCCGCATGGAGGGCATCGACCTCCCGTGGGAGGACCTGGCGGAGCTGGGCGTGATGGTCGACCGCGACCAGGACGGGCACCTGCTGCAGATCTTCACCGAGAACCTGTGCGACCGGCCCACGGTGTTCTTCGAGATCATCCAGCGAGCGGGCGCCAAGGGCTTCGGCGCCGGCAACTTCAAGGCCCTGTTCGAGGCCATCGAGCGGGCCCAAGAGGCCCGGGGCAACCTCTAGTCGTCGCGCCCGTCGACGGGCCCGCCGAGCCGCTGCACGACGACGACCGACCCGTCACCGAGTGCGATGGCGTCGGCGGTCTCCGGCCCAGGGTCGGGCTCGACCGCCGGGAACAGGAACCCGAGCCGGGAAGCCTGCACTGCCGCCTGCGCCAGCGTGGCCTCCAGGTGCTCGACCGCGGCATCATGATCGAGCCCCACGGTCGCCCGCTCGAGATCAGCCCGCGCCAACGCCAGGAAGGGCGCCAGCTCGGGCATCGTCGGGTCCGGGGTGATCTCCGGCAGGGGAGTGCCTCCATCACGAGCCATCAGCCCAGGCTATCGGGATCAGGATGAGCCCCGCGCGCCGCCTGTGGTAGCTTGCTCGATCCACGGGCCGTTAGCTCAGTTGGCTAGAGCACCTGCATGACGCGCAGGGGGTCGGGGGTTCGAATCCCTCACGGCCCACCCCCCTGACCAGCACTTACCTCCCCGGTCAGGCCAGCGGGCGGCTGTACCGGACGACGGTGACCGCGACGCCGAACATCTCCTCGTCGCGGCTCACGTCGTCGAACGTCCAGCCCTCGGATTCGTAGAGGCCGCGGGCTCGCTGGTTGTCCGGGACGACCCAGAGCACCAGGTGCTGGAACCCTTGGCGGGCCAGGTCGGCCGTCGCCGCACGCAGCAGTGCGCGGCCGAGGCCCTGGCCCCAGTGGGCCGGATCGACGTTGATGGCGTAGAGCTGGCCGTCGTCGCCGGCGGCGCCGTCGTCCTGGCAGGGCCCGAAGGCCGCTAACCCGGCGACCTCGCCGTCGACGTCGATCACGAGGAGTCCGTCTCCGCCTGCGGTCTGGATCTGCTGCCGCCAGAGGGATGCCCGGTCCTCGGCGCTGAGCCCGTCCAGGTACTCGTCCGGCATGATCGACCGGTAGGCGGCCTGCCACGCGCGGACTACGACGCGACCCATCGCGTCGGCATCGCGGTGGAGAGGAGGCCGGACGAGCATGCCGGACTAGCTCGGCGGGGATGGCTGGACGTTGTGGTTCATGCGGAAGAAGTTGGTCGGGTCGTACTTGGCCTTCAGGGCGGCGAGGCGCTCGTAGTGGGGGCCGTAGGCGGCTCGGACGCGGTCCTCTCCCTCGTTCCCGAGGTTGTTGACGTAGACGGCGTCCTCGAGGTGCGGGGCCATGGCCGCGAAGAGCTCTCGGGTCCACTCGATGTTGCGCTCGGTGTCGGCCGGGTCGGGCCACTGCGAGAGGATGAGGAAGTCGAACTGCTCGGCCCGGTGGGGGAACGCTGTCGCGGACGGGTGGGTTCGGCTGGCCACTCCGTGCATCTGCTGGAGGCCGACGCCGGTGGCGGGGGAGGGCATCTGCTCGACGAAGTGCACCATGGTCTGGATCGCTTCGTCGGTCAGGTCGCGGAGGAACCCGGACTTCCAGTAGTGGAGCTGGCCGGAGGGGTAGCCCGGGTCGGAGACGGCCTGGAGCTCCGCGTACGGCATGGGCTGGATCGTGTCCTCGATCGGGGATCGGAAGGTTCGCAGGGGCCGCAGGACCCGCTCGCCGGCGTCGACCGGTCCGCAGTAGCAGACGACGACGGTGACCGCGAGCTGCCCATCCTCGGCCACGGCGAGCGATGCCGCGGTCGAGAGCTCGTCGGGCGCGGCTTTCACGAAGCTGTCGTAGAACCGCAGGACCTCGGGCGCCTCCGCCAGGGGGTAGGACAGCCCACCGGCCAGCACGACCGCGACGGGATGGAGCCGGTACTCGAACGACGTGACGACCCCGAAGTTCCCGCCCCCGCCGCGGAGGCCCCAGAAGAGGTCCTCGTTCTCGGCTGCACTGGCCCGCACCAACCGGCCGTCGGCGGTGACGACATCTGCGGCCAGCAGGTTGTCACAGGTCAGTCCGTAGGCGCCGTTGAGCCAGCCGAGCCCGCCCCCCAGGGTGAGGCCGGCGATCCCGGTCATCGACACGGCCCCCAGTGGGGTGGCCAGGCCCCAGGCCTGCGTCTCGTGATCGAGCTCCCCGAGGGTCAGGCCCGGTTCGGCGCGGGCCGTGCGGCTGTCGGGGTCGACCCGGACCGCCTTCATGCCGCTCAGGTCGAGCATGATCCCGCCGTCGCACACCGCGGTGCCCGCGACGCTGTGCCCGCCCCCGCGGACCGAGACCACCAGGTCGTGCTCCCGGGCGAAGGTGATGCCTCGGGCGACATCGGACGGTCCCGCGCACCGGACCACGGCCAGCGGCCGGCGGTCGATCATGCCGTTGAAGACCGCTCGGGTCGGGTCGTAGGCCGGATCCGCCGGTCGGACCAGCGCGCCACGCAGTTGCGCGGCCAGGCTGTCGAGGGCCCTGGTCGCCACGCCGTCCGGCCGGTCACGGTGCTCGCCCGTCGGGTCGACGGTCGTCGGTTCGGTCGTCATCGCTCTCTCCGCCTGTGGTTGGTGTCCATCACGTCAGTCGCGCCGCGATCGCGCGTGCGACGATCTCCGCGTCCTCGCCCATGCCGAAGAGGGTGGAGGACTTACGCTTCCGCAAGAAGTGCGTCCCGACGAAGTAGAGGCCCGGCACGACGGTGCTCGCGCCGTCGCGCTGGAACGGGAACCCGAGCTCGTCGAACGCGGCCGGGAACTGCACCCAGTCCCGGTACGCCGGGCGGTAGCCCGACGTGAACACCACGGCCCCGAGATCGCGCACCCTGATCTCGTCCGGTGGGTCGGCTCTCAGGGCCTCCGGTGGCGCCAGGTCGGGAGGCGGCGCCCCGCGGTTGATCGCCGCCTGCGCCAGCAGGTTGCAGATGTCGGCGTAGCGGGCATCGCCCCAGGCCACCGACTCAGCGAGATCGGGGACGAACCGGAGCCTGGTCTCGTCCGCACCGAGCAGGTGTCCCGTCAAGGTCACGCCGTCGGCGAGGAGGGTCCGGTAGTTGAGGTCCCTGCCCCGGTCGCGGCCGCTGGTCTGGAAGTTCGCGGCCAGACGGGCCAGCGGGCTCGGCAGGTCCTCGACCGCCTGCTCGAGGAACGGCGTCTCCACGAGCCACGAGACGATGTCGCGCCCTTCGACACGGCGCGGTGCCCACGCCGCCCTGCCGCACGCGAGCGTCACGTCGCGGCCCGCCCGGTGCAGCTCCTCGGCCAGCTGGCATCCGGTCTGCCCGCTCCCGACGACGAGGACGCCGCCGGCAGGCAGACCATCGGGGTTCGTGTAGCTGTCCGCGTCGATGGCCAGGAGCCCGGCCGGCAGGTCCACCGGTGGGCGATGCGGCCGCTGGAACGCTCCGGTCGCCAGCACGACTGCGTCGGTGCGCATCTGCCCCTCGGAGGTGCGCAGGACGAACCCGCCTGATGGGTCCGAGCAGAGGGCGGTGACGTCGATCCGGTTGAGGATCGGGGCCTCGAAGCCCCGGGCATAGCGTTGGAGATGGGCCACGACCTCGTCCCGGGACATGAAGCCGTCGGGGTCCTCGCCTGCGTACGCACCACCCGGCAGCTGCAGGTACCAGTTGGGTGTCACCAGGCAGAAGCTGTCCCACCGGTCGCGCCAGCTCTGCCCCACGTCGCCCCGCTCGAGCACGATGTGGTCGACCCCCGCGCCCTGGAGCTCGTGGCTCACGGCGAGCCCGGCCGGGCCTGCGCCGACGACGATGACCGGACCCTTGTCGATGGACATGGGCCGAGTGTCGACAGTCAGGCGGGCCCTGTCAGCGACTTGTGTTCCACTTGACCTCTTCGGTCAGGTGCGCCGGATCGAGGAGGACGATGCGGTCCCGCTCCGTCCGCACGGCCCCGGCGTCGCGGAGCTGTCGCAGGGCGCGGACGACGACCTCGCGCACGGTGCCGACCGCCGCGGCCAGCTCCTGCTGGGTGATCCGGACGGCGAGCTCGCCGCTCGGACGGCTGCCGGCGTGATGGGTCGACGCCAGGTCGAGAAGGTGCCGCGCCACCCGTTGCCGGACCGTGGTGAACGCGGTCCCGGGGATCTCGTTGACGAAGGTCCGGGCGCGCTCGCTCAGCTCGACCAGGAGCGCACCCGCGACGCTCAGGTCCCGCTGCGCGAGCGCGCGGACCTTGGCCGGAGAGATCATCAGCAGCTCGGTGTCCACGAGCGCCTGCTTGGTCGCCGGTTCGGCGAACCCCTCCGAGAAGAGCGACATCGCGCCCAGGAGCTCGCCCGACCGGCAGTACCGGATGGTCATCGTCCGGCCGTCGGGCGCGGTCACGAAGACACGGATGACGCCGGTGACGACCAGCTCGAGGTAGTGGCCCTCCGAGAGCGCCCGATGGGCGATCGAGCCGGCGGGAACCATGACGCGCACGGCGCCGTCGAGCAGCTCGTCGAGCACCTCGGACCGCAGGTCGTTCAGATGCGACGCCCGAAGCGCCTCTCGGACTACCGGGTACCCGGTGGCCGGACCCGGGTGCCGTGCAACGGACACCAGCGTCACCTCCTGCCGCCGAGCCGCCGTACCCGACCGCCGGCGCACGGTAGAACAACCGGCCCGACGCTGTCGCCGGGATTCCGGCGAGGCAACGACCGGGCCGGCGCCCGTCCGTCTACTGTCCGGCCAGCCGGGCCACCACGGGGGCGAGCTCGTCCGCGAAGTCGGCGCCGAAGACGAAGTAGGAGAAGCCGATCTCCTCCCGGCGTCGCTGGATCTCCTCGGCGGCGGCCGCCGGGTCTCCCGGAAGGAAGGCCAGCGAGTCGGCGGCGCGCAGGGCCGCGGGGTCGGTGTCGGGGGGCGCCATGAACGCGGCGCGGGCGTCGCCGATGACCGGCACGTGCAGCGCGAGCTCGACGTCCCGGGTGGCGGGGAACTCGCGCGCCAGCCGCGTGATCTCCGCACGGGGCTCGTCCGGCATCATGGCGAAGGTCACGGTGTCGGCGACCTCGGCGGCCAGCGCCTGGGCCTTCGGGCCCCGCACGGCCATCACCACCGGCGTGCGCAGGTCCGGCCCGTCGAGATCGCGCAGTGCCGCGACGGCCTCACGCACCTGGGTCAGCCGCTCGGCCGGTGGGACCACGGGCACGCCCAGGTCGCGGAGCTCGTCCTCGATGCCCGGCCTGCCGGTGCCGATGCCCATCTCGAAGCGACCGTCGGTGAGCACCGACAGCGAGTGTGCCTCCCACGCCATGGTCCAGGCCGGGCGCAACGGAGCGGCGTAGACCCAGGTACCGACGCGCAGGTCGGCCAGCGCCGCCGCGTAGCCCAGCGTGGGGCCGGGTGCCGGCTGCCACTGGGGGACGTCGGGCATCAGCAGCGTCGAGTAGCCGCTGTCGGCGATGCGGCGCACCCGGTCCCGCCAGCTCGCCGCGTCGGGTGCGAGCGGGGCGACGACCCCGAATCGGAATGGCCTGGTCATGTGCGGGCTCCTCTCCCTCGGGCCACTCCATGAGACGCCGCTACTGCTGAGAACTCATCGGACTAGCCGGAGCGCACGAAGTGGAACTCGTTGCCGTCGGGATCGGCCAGCACGACCCGCTCGCCGTGACCGCCCCCGCTGTCGACCCGGGTGGCGCCGAGCGTCACGAGACGGTCGACCTCGGCGTCGTGCTCGCTCCCATCGAGCGGCGCCACCGCCAGGTACAGGCGGTTCACGCCGACCTTCGGCGGCAGGGGCGGGCCGCCCCAGGTGATCATGGGCCCGGTGCGATCGGGGTCGCGGATCGCTGTCTCCTCGTCCTGGTCCCAGACCAAAGGCCAGCCGAGCGCGGCGCTCCAGAAGAGCCCGACCTCCCTCGTCCCCTCACAGGTGATCGAGCCGAGACGCCCGCAGCCCGCGAGGAACGCATTGCCCGGCTCGATCACGCAGAACTCGTTGCCCTCGGGATCGGCCAGCACGACATGGCCCTCCTCGGGCCGCTGCCCGATGTCGATGTGCCGGGCACCGAGCCCGACGAGCCCGGCCACCGACTCCCGCTGGTCGTCGAGCGACGTGCTCGTCAGATCGAGGTGCAGCCGGTTCCGCCCCACCTTCGCGTCCAGGACCGGCATGAACTCCACCCAGAACCGCGTCCCGTCGGTCGGCACGAGCCGGATCTCGTCTCCGGTCCGGTCAGCGACGTCCCAGCGCAACGCCGCGGCCCAGAACCGTGCGAGCCGGACCGGATCGTTCGCACCGACACAGAGCGCAACCAGCCGCAGAGCCATCCCACGCTCAGCATCGCAGCTGCAGGCAGCCGGATCACCGCCCGTGGATCGAACGGTCAGGGGACAAGGCCGGAGGGTGCGGCGCCCGGGGACGGCGCCACGCCCACGGTCACGGTCACCGTCGCCGGGTTGACCTCCTCGTTCCACTTCTCCACCGTCTGGGTGACCCAGTAGACGGCGAAGAGGGCGATCTCGTAGGTCTCCAGGGCGAACGTGGTGTGCTCGCCGAAGGCCCGGGTCAGGACGATGACGAGCGCGCCGATCACCATGGCGGCCGCGATGGCCGCGTAGGTCCAGAACCAGAACGCGCCGCGGTCGCGGCTGTCCAGCGTCACGGCGACGATGGCGCCGATCAGCATGACGAACATGGCGATCGCCGCCCAGCTGTGGGCCTTCGTGTAGAAGCTGCCCCAGTTCTCGATCGCCCACCACGCTGCCACCAGCACCAGGCCGGTGCCGATCAGCGAGACCGTCGTCAGGAGCTGGTCCCGGGCCGCGCCCATGATGTCCTTGCGGTTCACCACCAGCGCGATGAAGGCCGCAGCCAGCAACCCCAGGGCGCCGGTGATGAGCAGGGCCTTGTAGTTGTTGTCGATGTTGGCGATGACCCAGCCGGCGGGCGAGCCGTCGGCCGTCTTCGGCAACGGCTCCGGCGGGATCGAGTAGCAGACCCCGACGTCGTTGGTCGGCACGATGGCGACCACCGGGGCGAGCATGCCCGCGAAGTTCAGGAACGGGTCCTCGCCCGGGCTGCGGCCCTTGTAGACGATGAGCGACAGGCCCACCGCCATCAGGGCGCCGACGAAGATCGCCCGGACGGGCGTGTAGTAGTAGGCGCTGATCGAGCGCTGCCAGCAGTCGGTCGCCGTGCGGCCGTGCTCGATGAGGATCGCGGTGAACAGCAGGACCACGGCGGCGACCAGCCCGATCCGGAGGTACCGGTAGGTCTTGATCACGTCCGAGGGTCGGAGCGGGACGGGTTCTCCCGGCACCCCGCCGCGCTCGGGCTCGGGCACCCCCGCATCGGGGATGCCCACGTCAGGACTGATCGCCATCGCTCGCCCTCCCTGATGACCGTCCACCACACCAGGCACGAGGCGGCACCGCTCCGCCAGATACCACCCGCCTCCTGGCGATAGTGCGCCGGTGCCTGCGTCTTGTCCACCACCGGCGCCGGCGTCAGTGCTGGCCGCGCGCCCTCCACGCCAGCGCCGTCGCCGCGATCAACGCCGGCCCGAGGACGAGGGCGTGCACGATCAGCCAGCGGAACAGCGTGGCGGGGGCGACGTCGGCCGAGCCGACGACGGCGAAGCGGATGTCGTCGTCGAGCAGCACGCCGAAGCCGTGGCGGCTGCGTCCCACCTCGACCGCCCAGAGCCCGAGCACGCTCCAGGGCAGCAGCCGGCCGGTGACCGAGGCCGCGACCGCCAGCACCGGCAGGGTGGCGGCGTGGACGCGGCCCCGCCACCCCGGCAGCACCGGGGTGCGCCCGGCGACGAGGAGGATGGCCGCGACGACGGCCGTCTGCCAGGTCAGGCCGGCCGTGAACCTGTGGACCGCGGCCAGCGCGTCGGTGGTCGAGCTCGCGCCCGTAGGACGGTAGAGGACGGACAGGGCGACGCCGGTGACGGCGAGCAGGGCGAGCTCGGCGCCGAGGATCCCGAGGACGACCGACCGCGCCGCGGCGGAGGGCCCGGCCGGCGCGGACATCGGAGGGTTCTCTGCGGCCACGTGTCCTCCCCGGCCGGTCCTGGCGCTAGCGTCATCCGACGATGCCGGCGACGGACCTCAGCGACGATGCCGAAGGCGCAGTGCGCCGGTACCTGGTGTTCCTGGACGACCCTCGCAAGCTGCGCGACGAGGCGGCCATCCAGCGGCTGACCCAGGCCGTGCTGGTGGCCGACGATCCCATCGACAAGCTCAAGGCGCTGGCCGAGCTGGAGCGGGCGGCCCAGGTGGACGAGAAGTCCGTGCGGGACGGTTTCGTCGAGCACGCCCGGGCCTGGGCCGAGGCCGAGGACGTGCCCGTGACGGCGTTCCGGGAGCTGGGGGTGCCGGACGACGCGCTGCGGGACGCGGGCTTCGACGTGCCCGCCGGGCCGCCCCGCCGGGCGCGGGCCGGACGGGCGAGCGCGACCGGGTCGGAGAGCGGGCGGGTGCGGGCCAGGGCCGTCCCCGTCGACGCCATCAAGGCGCACGTGCTGAGCCTCGACGGCCCGTTCGTGCTCTCCGACGTCATGAACGGCGTCGGGGGCAGCCCCGCCACGATCCGCAAGGCGGTCGACGAGCTGGTCGACGCGGGCCAGGTCGCCCGGCTCGGCCCGGTGCCCGACCACAACGGCCGGGGCCGGGCGCCGGTGCGCTACACCCGGACCTGAGGCCGGCCGGCCGTGGCCCGCCCGGGGCCGACCTTCATCCGGCCCCTCGTCGACTTCCTGCACACCGAGGCCGCGGGCGGCATCGTGCTCGTGGCCGCCACGGTCGCCGCCTTGATCTGGGCGAACTCGCCCTGGGACGCGAGCTACCGGGCCCTGTGGGACACGCACCTGGCGATCGGCCTCGGCGACCACGTGCTCGACCTCGACCTGCGGCAGTGGGTCAGCGAGGGGCTGATGGCGCTGTTCTTCCTCGTCGTCGGCCTGGAGATCAAGCGCGAGCTGGTCGAGGGCGAGCTGTCCGACCCCCGCCAGGCGGCGCTGCCGGTGGTGGCCGCCCTCGGGGGCATGGTCGTCCCCGCGCTGATCTACCTCGCTCTCAACGCCGGCGGGGACGGCGCCGCGGGCTGGGGGATCCCCATGGCGACCGACATCGCCATGGCGGTCGGGGTGCTCAGCCTGCTCGGCTCCCGGGTCGCGCCGTCGCTCAAGCTGTTCCTGCTGGCGCTGGCCATCGTGGACGACATCGGCGCCGTGCTGGTGATCGCCATCGCCTACACGGGCCACCTCGAGCCCGCGTCCCTGGCGGCCGCGGCCGGGATCGTCGCGCTGATCGCCGCCCTGCGGCTGGCCGGAGTGCGGGCCCGCATGGCCTACGTGGTGGCCGGCTTGGCGCTGTGGCTGGCGCTGCACGAGTCCGGCCTGCACGCCACGCTGGCCGGGGTCGTGCTCGGGCTCATGACCCCGACGCGGCCCGCCCGCCAGCCCGAGCTGATCGACGCCGGCGCCCTGGCCGACGTCTCGTCCGTGACCGCCGCCCGCGAGACGGCGTCGCTGGCCCGCGAGGCGGTGTCGGAGGTCGAGTGGTTGGAGCACTCGCTGCACCCGTGGACCGGCTTCGTGGTCGTCCCGCTCTTCGCTCTGGCCAACGCCGGCATCGTGATCAACGGAGCCACGGTGCGCGACGCGGCGACGTCGCCGATCGCCGCGGGGGTGGTGGCCGGCCTGGTGGTGGGCAAGCCGCTGGGGATCGCCGCGTTCTCGTGGCTGGCCGTCCGGCTGCGCCTGGCCCGGCTGCCCACCGGCACGTCCTGGGCGGCGCTGATGCCCGTCGCCTGCCTGGCGGGCATCGGGTTCACCGTGTCGATCCTCGTGGCCGGCCTCGCCTTCGACGACCCGGCGCGGGTCGAGGTGGCCAAGCTGGCCATCCTCACCGCGTCGGTGCTGGCGGCTCTGGCCGGATCGACGCTGGTGGTGCTGGGCGCCCGGGACCGGCCCGGGACGCCCAGCTGAAGCGAGCCCGGCTCAGGCGGGCTCGTCGACCGTCACGGTGCGGCTCCGCGACGGCAGCAGGCACACCAGCGCGATGAACGCCGATGCGCCGGCGACGGTCCAGGCCCACCAGGTCTCGAGGTGGTACTGGGTGGCGAGTCGCCCGGGCTCGATGGCAACGACGGCCGCAGCCACGGCCAGGGCCACCGAGGCGATGAGCGCCATGAAGCGCTGCCCGGTCACGCCGAACAGGACCAGGACACCGCCGGCAGCCACCTCGATGGCGGCGAGCAGCGGGGTGTGGTCGATGCGGAGCACGGTGGTGACCGGCTGGTCCCACGTGTCGTTGAGGTCGCCGCGCAGCAACGCGACGATGCCGATCACGGCCAGGATGGCGCCACCGATGATGGCAAACATGTTGCCCACGTGGAACGGGCGGTGGACCCGCTCCTGGCGCACCCGTCGGGGCCGCTCGACGACGGTGGTGCCGTTGTCGCCGTAGGCGCCGTCGTCGTCGGAGGCGCGGTCGCGCCAGCGGCGGCGCCCCAGGGTGTGGCGCCGGTCGTCGTCGACCGTGGTGTCACGGTCGTCGAGGTCCCGCTCGGTGCGCTCCTCGCGCTCGATGTCGTTGTCGCGGTGGAGCAGACGCATGGAACTCCCTCCTGTGTTGAAGCTGGTGAAGGGCTACCCGGTCGCCCCGGGCGTAACCGCGTGCACCGCGCGTGGGGGTGATGCCACGGGGTAATCTGCGTTCCGGGCACACGCGCAGGGGAAGTGGGCGACAGGGGATGCATCCGGACCTGCCCAGCGAGCAGGCCTATTTCGACAGGGCTTTGGCGTTGCGTGACCGGCAGCAGGCCGGCCTCGCCCGCGCTCCGCGCCTCACCGCCAACCCCAAGGCCGCCATCGAGCTGCGCAAGCGCGTGAGCAAGCTCGGCCTCGCCGATCCTGACGAGGCCATCGCCTTCGGACGCATCGACGCCGCCAACGACCGCTGGTACATCGGCAAGGGCGCCATCTGGGACGACGACAACGACCTCGTCGTCGTCAACTGGCAGGCACAGATCGCGGCGCCGTTCTACACGGCCACGCCCGACGACCCGGAGGGACTGGATGCCCGGCGGCTCTTCCGCTGCAGCGGCAACCAGATCCGCGAGATCGAGGACCTGGTGTTCCGCGACCTGGCGGATGCGATCGCCAGCGGCCGCCCGCCCGAGCCGGTGCTCACCGACGCGCTGCTCGACGCGCTCGGCAGCGTCCGCTCCGGGGAGCTGGGCGACATCGTGGCCACCATCCAGGCCGCCCAGTACGACGTGATCAGCCGCGACCTCAACCAGCTCCTGGTCGTGCAGGGCGGCCCCGGCACCGGCAAGACGGTGGTGGGCCTGCACCGGGTGTCGTGGCTGCTGTTCAACCGCCGGGACCGGCTCGAGGCCAACGACGTGCTCATCGTCGGGCCCAACCCCGCCTTCGTCCACTACATCTCCTCGGTGCTGCCGTCGCTGGGCGAGGAGGCGGTGGTGCAGCTCCCGCTGCGGGGGCTCGGGCCCCGGGTGCGGGTGGGGCGGGTCGACCCGCCCGAGCTGCGCCGGCTCAAGGGCGACCGCCGCATGCTGCGCCTGATCCTGCGGGGCATGCGCAACCGCCAGCGCATCGACGCCCAGGACGTCGAGCTCACGATCGAGGGTCGCAAGATCGGCCTCGACGGGCGCCGCATCGCCACCCGCTCCCGCCAGCTGGCCGGCCGGCCCCACAACCAGGCGCACCGCATGCTGCGGGCGTTCCTGATCTCCGAGGCCCGCACGGCGCTGAACCGGCTCGGGACCCGCGACACCGCGGCCCGGGACGTGGTCGTGCAGGGCGAGACGGCGCGGGACATCGACAACCACCTGGAGCGGGTGTGGCCCAGCCTCACGCCGCAGGGGTTCCTGGTCGAGCTGCTGTCCTCGCGCCGCCAGCTGCTGGCCGCCGGGGCGGGCACGCTGGCCGAGTCGGAGCTGGAGCAGCTGGCCATGCCCTCCGACGCGCGGGTGGGCACGTGGCAGTGGTCGGTGGACGACATCCCGCTGCTGGACGCGGCCGACGCGCTGCTCAACGGGGTGGCCACCACCTACGAGCACATCGTGGTGGACGAGGCGCAGGACCTGTCCCCGCTGCAGCTCGAGTCGATCCGGCGCCGGTCCCGCACCGGCTCGATGACCGTGCTCGGTGACCTGGCCCAGGCCACCAGCCCCTGGGCGCACCAGTCCTGGGACGCGGTCGTGGCGTGCCTGCGCCAGGAGCGGGTCACGGCCACCGCCGTCGAGCTGGAGTACGGCTACCGCCTGCCCGCCGAGGTCCACGACGTGGCGATGCGGCTGCTGCCCGACGCGGCCCCGGGCCTGGGCAGCCCCCGGGCGGTGCGGTGCTCGGGTTACGAGGTCGCCGTGGTCACGGCGGAGGACGAGGCGCTCCTGGCCGACACCGTGGTCGCCGCGGTGCGCGAGCTGCTGGGCAGCGGCATCGTCGGCGTGATCACGCCGCCCTCGGCGCGCGCCGCGCTGGTGGCGGCGCTGGACACCGGCGGCATCGCCTGGTCCCCGGAGCTGCGACCGGCGGCCGCCCCCGTGGTGGTGCTCACGCCCGAGGACGCCAAGGGCCTGGAGTTCGACGTCGTGGTCGTGGTCGAGCCCGCCACCATCGTCGACGAGTCCGAGCACGGGCTGCGGGCGCTGTACGTGGCGCTCACCCGCTGCACGAGCCGGATGGCGCTGGTCCACGCGCGGCCGCTGCCCGCGGTGCTGGGCCTCGGCCCGGTCCTGGACGACGACGCGGCCGAGTACGGGACGGAAGAGGCGGACGAGGCGTATTGGGCGGGCGAGGCGGACGAGGACGAGGACGGAGACGGCATCACGCTGGATCACACCCCCGACGCCCCCGAGCCCGAGCACCCCGGCGGGACCGACAGCGAGGACGGCGAAGCGGCCGGCCCGGTGCTGGCCGACACCGTCGTGGTCTCGACGCCGGCCGCCACGGCCGAGCTGGCGGCGACGCTCGACGCGCTCGGCGACCTCGATCGCGACATC
>DATBGF010000153.1:0-9372 GCA_036558145.1 Acidimicrobiales bacterium | reverse complement strand
CCGGGGGCGCCTGACCGGGCTGGACGCCCACGAACGAGCCGCCGTCGCGGACCAGCGCGACGGCGGCTCGTTGCAGCGCCGCACCGTCGGCGACCGCGTCCCAGCCGGGCGTGGGCTCGGCGGTGAAGGCGGCGCCGAGGCCGCGCACGAACGTCTCGTCCTCGGCCCGGGCCAGCCCGGTGACCCGCCAGCCGCGCTCCTGGGCCAGCGGGATGGCGAACCCGCCGACGGCTCCCGCGGCCCCGGTCACCAGCAGGGTCCGGCCTTCGCCGTCGCCGAGCAGGTCGACCATCTGGGCCGCGGCCAGACCGTTGAGCGGGACCGTCGCGGCTGTGGCCAGGTCGAGGCCGGCGGGGACGGCGGCGATGTCGCCGGCCGGGACGACCAGCTGCTCGGCGTAGGTGCCGAAGTCCCGGTCGAACCCGGCGACCAGCCCCGCGACCCGGGTGCTGGCCGGGACGTCGACGTCCGGTCCGGCCGCCGTGACCGTCCCGGCGAAGTCCCAGCCCAGGCCGGTGTGGTCGGGCTGGTGGACCAGCCCCATCCCGTGGAACACCCCGGCGGCGGTCGCCAGGTCGACGGGATTGACCGCCGCGCCGGCGATCTCGACCCGGACCTGACCCGGCCCGGGCTCGACGACGGGGACGTCGATGATCTCGATGGACTCGGGCCCGCCGGGGGTGCGGATGACGGCGGTGCGGAAGGTGGTGGTGGCCATGTTCGGCTCCTTGCGGGCGGGACGATCCTTGACCTCCACGATGGACGAGCTACTCTCTATTGGGAAGTAGGCACCCAGAAGTGCGTTACTCACCAAGGAGTAGCCGATGGTCTCGATGAGCGCGGCCGAGAAGCGGGCGCAGGCCAAGGCGGACTACGACGCCTTCCTGGAGGGCTGCCCGAGCCGCCGGCTCCTCGACCGGATCTCCGACAAGTGGGTGGCGCTGGTGCTCGCGGCGCTGGAGGATCCCCGGGCGATGCGCTACTCCGAGCTGTCCCGCCGCCTGGCCGGGGTCAGCCAGAAGATGCTCACCCAGACCCTGCGCTCCCTCGAGCGCGACGGCCTGCTCACCCGCACCGTGACGCCGACGGTGCCCGTCACGGTCACCTACGAGCTGACCGACCTCGGCGCCTCGCTCCAGGCCGTCATGCACGGCCTCAAGGCCTGGGCCGAGACCCACATGGACGAGGTGCTCGTCCACCGCGAGCAGTACGACAGGGAGAGACCGACATGACCGACGCTGATCCCGCCACCCTCCCCCAGGGCAGCCTGGAGCTGCTCCAGACCCCGCTGGCCCAGCAGCTGCTGGCCTCGGCCATCCCGGCCCGCGTGGCCTACACGGCCGAGGACGGCACCCCGCGGATCGTCCCGACCTGGTTCCGCTGGGCCGGCGGCGAGCTGGTCATGCCGACCTTCGTCCAGGCGCCCCACGTCCGGGCGCCCGCCCACCGGCTGGCGGCAATGCGGGCCCGGCCCGACGTCGCCGTCTCGATCGACACCGAGGGCTCGCCCCCGCAGGCGCTCCTGGTCCGGGGCCGGGCGGAGATCACCGAGGTCGACGGGGTCGATCCCGACTACGCCGACGCCGCCCGGCAGTACCTCGGCGAGGAGGCCGGCGGCCAGTACGTCGCCATGGCCGACCAGCCCGGCACCCGCATGGCGCGCATCGCCGTCCGTCCCACGTGGGCAGGCCTGCTCGACTTCGGCGGCGGCCGCCTCCCGGAGAACATGGGACCGCCCGGCGCCTGAGCGGGGGCGCGCTAGCGGCGGGGAAGCAGCTGGTAGACGGGGTTGAGGATCGCGAGGCGGCCGTGGTGGTCGCCCGCGGTGCCCTCGGCGCGCAGGCGGGTGCCGATGGCGATGCCCGGGATCTCGCTGCGGCCGAGGAAGACGAGGGACAGCCCGCCCGTGTCGTCCTCGACGACGCACTCGAGGGTGGCCGTCCCGGCGAGGGGCTGGACGCGCAGCGTGCGCACGCGCCCCTCGATCCGGACCTGCCGGCGCCAGCGGACCTCGCCGATCGGCACCGTGCCGTCGGGCCGGAGCGCCGGCCGCTCGACCGAGCCGTCGCCGCGCCCGGAGGTGACGGGGGCCGGGCGGGGACCGGTGACGGTCGCGGCGAGGGCGGCCGCCGCGGGCTCGACGGCGTCGCCGTCGCCCCGGGCGGCCGTGCGGGACATGAAGTGGAACGGGACGGTCGTGACGTTGGCGTGCGGCAGCCGGGACACAGCGCGCTCGATGGAGTCCGCCGTCTGGTCGTGCAGGATCCGGTGCCAGAAGCCGCTGTACTTGCGGTCCGGCAGCAGGACGCTGACCTCGGTCTGCCCGTCGCCGAGGTCGCGGGCCACGAGCTCGACGGCCGCCTGCGACAGCCGGCGGTCAGGACAGTCGGCCAGGTCCAGGGCGATGCGGGACATGCCGTGGTCGACCCAGGCCTGCGCGAGCTCGGCCGCTCGCTGCTCGTCGAGCGCGAAGTGCACGGCCCGCAGCTCGTCGGGCATGAGCGTGCGGGCGTACTGGATGGCCCGGGCCGCGGCCAGGTCGAGGCGGTCGACGAAGACGAGCACGACGTGGCGCCGCAGTATCGGCGCGGCGACGGCGTCGCCCACGTGGTCGTCGAGCTGGAGCGCCTCGGCCTCGTACTGGCGGGACAGCCGCACGAGGAACACCACCATCAGCGGGACCAGGGCCACGATGACCCACGCCCCGTGGGTGAACTTGGTGATGGCGATGACGACGTCGACCACCGCGGTCATCACCGCACCGACGCCATTGATCACGAGGCCGCCGCGCCACCCCGGCTCGCGCTCGCGCCAGTGGTGGCGGGCCATGCCGGCCTGGGAGAGCGTGAAGGAGGTGAAGACCCCGATGGCGTAGAGCGGGATCAGCCGGTCGACCTTGGCCCCGGTGACGACCACGAGGACGATGGCGAACCCGGACAGGAACAGGATGCCGTTGGAGAACACCAGGCGGTGGCCGCGCTTGGTCAGCTGCCGCGGCATGAAGTTGTCCCCGGCGTGGAAGCTCGCCAGCCGGGGGAAGTCGGCGAAGCTGGTGTTGGCCGCCAGGACCAGGATGAGCATCGTGCCGGCCTGCAGCGCGTAGAACAGCGCCCGGCCCGCGGCCCCGTTGCCGTAGACGAGGTCGCCCACCTGGGAGATCACCGTGGGGGTGCCGTCCTCGAACGGGGCCACCTTGAGGTGGGCGCCGAGGACCGACAGGCCGAGGAACATGGCGCCCAGCAGGCTGCCCATGATCACCAGCGTGGTGCGGGCGTTGCGCCAGGCGGGCCGGCGGAACGCGGGCACCCCGTTGGAGATGGCCTCGACCCCGGTCACCGCCGCGCCGCCGGAGGCGAACGCGTGCATCACGACGAACAGCGAGGCCCCCATGAGCAGGCCGCTGCCGCTGGAGCCGAAGTGGACCAGTCCCTCCTGGCCGTGCTCGGCCTGGGGCAGGTCCCCGGCGGCCATCCGGGCCAGGCCCAGGCCCAGCAGCACCACCATGTTGAGGATGAAGAAGTAGGTGGGGATCGCGAAGACGCGCCCGGACTCCTTCACGCCGCGCAGGTTGCCGAAGGCGATGACGCAGATGAACGCCACCGACAGCGGCACGGTGTAGGGCGTGAGCCCGGCGAAGGCCGACACCAGGGCGGCGACCCCCGCGGCCACCGAGACGGCGACGGTGAGCACGTAGTCGGTGAGCAGCGCCACCCCGGCGACCTGGGCGGGCAGGATCCCGAAGTTGTCGCGGGTCACCATGTACGCCCCACCCGCGGTCGGGTAGGCCTTGATGGTCTGGCGGTACGACAGGATCAGCACCGCGAGCACGGCCAGCATCGCCACCGTGATGGGCACGACCAGCGAGAACGCGGCCACCCCGACCGCGGGCACCAGCACGCGGAGGATCTCCTCGGTCGCGTACGCCGAGGACGACAGGTTGTCGGACGCGAAGACGGCCAGCGCCGTGGGCTTCCCGAGCCGCTCCTCCTCGAGCTGCTCGGTGTGCAGGGGGGGACCGAGCAGGCGGCGCTTCACCCGGTAGCCGAGCGTGTCGGGCGGTACCTCGACCGCCGGTTCGACCGGGACGGGGACGTGGCCCTCCCGAGCGGTGACGGCATCGGGGGCACGAGTGGTGGCGACCATCCACTCCCAATCAACGCCCCCCGCCATCAGGGTGCTGTTAAGAAGTCGGCGGCCGCTGTTAAGAAGAGGTGAAGGCCGCCCTCTAGCTTGAACGCCCGTGCCCAGCGCTTACTCGTCGGCGAAGCGGTTCCTGCTGGGCCGGCCGCTGGCGACCAGCGCCGCGCCCCACGAGCGGGTCTCGCGGGCGGTGGGCCTGGCCATCTTCTCGTCGGACGCGGTGGCGTCGAGCGCGTTCGCCACCCAGGAGATCCTGCACGTGCTGGTGCCCGTGGCCGGGATGGCGGCCATCGGCTACCTCACGCCGATGTCGCTGCTGGTCGTGGCGCTGCTCGCCGTCGTGGTCTTCAGCTACCGGCAGACGATCCACGCCTATCCCAGCGGCGGGGGCTCGTACATCGTCAGCAAGGACAACCTGGGCACCCTGCCCGGGCTGGTCGCGGGGGCGTCGCTGCTGGTCGACTACACGCTCACCGTGGCGGTCTCGATCGCGGCGGGCACCGCGGCCATCACCTCCGCGGTCGAGCCCCTGCGCGGCCACGAGGTGGCGACCGCGGTCGTGCTCCTGGCCGGGCTGGCGCTGGCGAACCTGCGGGGCCTGCGCGAGTCGGGCCGGCTGTTCGCGCCGCCCACCTACGGCTACGTCGCGATCATGACCGTGCTGATCGTCTACGGGCTGGCCCGCACCGTGTTCGGCGACCTCGGGCCGCTGCCGGTCGACCAGGCCGCGCTGGACGAGATCACCCACAACGGTGCCCTGCTCGGCGGGGTCTCGCTGTTCCTGCTGATGCGGGCCTTCTCCTCCGGAGCCATCGCGCTGTCGGGTGTCGAGGCCATCTCGAACGGGGTGCCGGCGTTCCGCCCACCCGAGGCCCGCCACGCCGCCACCGTGCTCACGTGGACGGGGACGATCCTGGCCGCCCTGTTCTGCGGGGTGGCCGCTCTGGCCCTGCAGCTCCAGCCCACGCTGAGCGAGAACGAGACGATCCTGTCGATCATGGGCCGGGCCGTGTTCGGCAACGACAACGTCCTGTACTACGTGCTCCAGCTCTTCACCGCCGCCATCCTGGTCCTGTCGGCCAACACCGCCTTCGCGGACTTCCCCCGCCTGTCCGCGGTCATCGCCGGCGACGGCTTCATGCCCCGCCAGCTCGCCCACCGGGGCGACCGGCTGGCGTTCTCGAACGGGATCATCGCCCTCGCCGTGGCCTCGGCCGCCCTGCTCGTCGCCTTCGACGCCAACGTCACGCTGCTGGTGCCGCTGTTCGCCGTCGGGCTGTTCCTGAGCTTCACGCTCAGCCAGGCCGGCATGGTCGTGCACCACTGGCGCCTGCGCGAGCCGCACTGGCGGCCCGGCCTCGCCATCAACGCGCTCGGCGCGGCGGCCACGGCCGTGGTCCTGGTGGTGATCCTGGTCTCGAAGCTGACCGAGGGCGCCTGGGTCCCCACCGTGGTGATCCCGGTCATCACCCTGCTGTTCCTCGGCGTCCACCGCCACTACGACCAGGTGGCGACGCGCATCCGGCTGCGCCAGTCCGACGTGGACGAGATCGTGCGCCACACGGTGGTCGTGCTCGTGGCCGGCGCCACCCGGCCTGCCCTGCACGCCCTGCGCTATGCGCAGGCGATGCGGCCCGACCACCTGTTCGCGCTGACCGTCGTGCAGGACGGCCAGCGCCGGGCCGAGATCGAGCGGGCCTGGGACGAGGCCGGCACCGGGGTGCCGCTGGAGATCATCGAAGACGACTACCGCGACCTCACCGTCCCCATCGAAGCCTTCCTCACGCGCACGGACGCACGCTGGGCCGGCGACACCCTCACGGTCGTGATCCCGGAGTTCGTGGTCCACCGCTGGTGGGAGCACCTGCTCCACAACCAGAGCGCCCTCCTGCTCAAGGCCCGGCTGCTCTACCGCCGCGACACGGTCGTGACCTCGGTCCCCTGGCACATCGACTGAGCCGTTCAGGACCCTCGGTCGGGACCGGACAGCTGGGATCGCAGCTCGGCCTGGCGCTCGTGCCACTTCGTGCGGATCGCGGGCAGCTCCTCGCGGACGAAGTCGACGTACTCGTGGGTCTCGACGAGGCGCCGGCCGGCCGGCGTGTCCCGTCCCAGCGCGGTGATGCCCTCCCGCAGGCTGGTCTCCCAGCGGGTCAGCACCTGGTCCTGGCGCAGGCTCACCTCGTACCAGACGTCGTCGTGCACCCGGTAGACGTCGCGCCGCGAGCCCCGCTCGCGCTCCCGGCTCGCCATGTTGAGCGGGACCAGGTAGCGCATCGCGCCGGACACGGCGGCCGGGCTGATGTGCAGCAGGTCGACGATCTCGGCCGCGGTCAGCCGGCCGGAGTCGGTCGCCAGCAGGGCCACGAACACCCGGGCGGGCATGCGCGGGATGCCCGCCTCGGTCAGCACCGACGCGAAGCGCTCGATGAACCGGTGGACCTCCTCACCGTCGCGCGCGTCGGACGCGGGCACGGCGCTCATGCGAGGTCCCGGTGCCGGAACCCGGCCATGCCCGCCGCGGTCAGCGCGACGGCCAGGGCGGCGATGACGGCCAGGGCGCCGAAGGTCAGGTCCGCCGCGGGGACCTGGGGCGTCCGCTGGTAGGGCGAGAGGTCGATCAGCCACTGGGGCAGGTCGAGCAGCTGGCCGAACATGCCGATCACGAAGCAGAACGCCATGCCGGCCCAGGCCGCCAGCGAGGCCCGGGGCGCCAGCCCGAACAGGGCGATCGCGATCCCGGCCAGCAGCCACACCGCGGGCACGTAGACGAGCGACGCGCCGACCAGGCGTGGCACCTCGCCCATGTCCCCGGTGATGAGGCCGACCGTCAGCCCCATCCCGAGCCCGCCGGCCGCCAGGACCAGCGCGCCGCCGAGGAGCGACATCGCGAGGTGGCTTCCGACCCAGCGGTCGCGGGACGTCGGGGTGGCCAGGAGTGGCTCGACCCGCCCGGCGTTCTCCTCGGTCCGCAGCCGCAGCGCGGACTGGATGGCATAGCCCGTGGCGATGAGGGCCAGGACGAGCATGGTCGTCGCCAGGTAGGAGTCCTGGATGCTCGCCCCGCCCGCCTGCGCGATCAGGTCCTTCGCCGACTGGTTGTCGCCCAGCAGGTCGTCGAGCTGGTCGACGATCGAGCCGTAGGCCACGCCGGTGACGAACAGCCCGGCGGCCCAGGCGATCAGGGTGCCGCGCTGCAGCCGCACGGCCAGGCCCAGCGGCCGGGTCAGGAGGCGCCCGCCCACGGCCGGCCCGGGCCGCGGCGGCACCAGGCCGGCGCCGATGTCCCGGTGGGAGGCGAGCCACCCGCCCACCAGGGTGAGCGCGCCGGCCAGCACCAGCCCGATGGCCAGGGGCCACCAGACGTCGCCGGCGTAGGGCCGGGACTTCTGCACCAGCCCGATCGGCGAGAGCCAGGACAGGGTGCCGTCGTTGACGTCACCGATGGCCCGCAGCGCGAAGGCCACGCCGAGGACCACGCCGGCCAGCCCGTTGGCGACCCGGGAGTTCTCCGTGACCTGGGTGGTGACCGCGGTGACGCCGCAGAAGATCAGCCCCAGCACGGTGAACCCGGCCCCGAACACCAGCGAGCCGGCCACCGGCAGGCCGTAGGCGATGTTGGCCACCGCCACCACCACGCCGACCAGCAGGTTGATGCCGCCGACGACGATCAGCGCGGCCGTGGACTGGGCGTGGCGCCCGACGACGGTCGCCCGCACCAGGTCGAGGCGGCCGCTCTCCTCCTCGGCCCGGGTGTTGCGCGTGAACATCAGCAGGGTCATGAGGGCGACGGCCACCATGCCCCAGACCCCGACCTGGTAGGCGACCTGGCCTCCCACGGTGTCGAGCCCGTAGGGCGGGCCGTTCAGCACGATGGCCGCCGCGCTGGTCTCCGCGGCGGCGGCCTTGTCGAGGTCGGCCTGGGTCGGGAACAGGCCCTGGACGCTGGCGGCCGTGACGACCACCAGCCCGGCGATCGACAGCGTCCAGACCGCGATGCGGACCCGGTCACGCCGCAGGATGTCCCGCGCCAGCTGGACGGTGCCGGTCAGCTCACTCATGACCGTCCCCCGCGGCCAGGCCGGCGCGCTCCGGCTCGTGGGACAGCTCGTCGCCGTAGTGGCGGAGGAACAGCTCTTCGAGCGTGGGCGGCTGGCTGCTGAGGCTGCGCACACCGAGCTCTGTCAGGTGGCGCAGGGCCGCGTCGAGGTGGTCGGTGTCGACGTCGAAGTGGGCCCGGGAGTCCTGGATGCGCAGGTCGTGGACGCCCGTGAGCTTGTCCAGGCCGGACGGGGCGTGGACGGTCTCGGCCGTGATCGACGTGCGGGTCAGGTGCCGCAGATCGGTCAGGGTGCCGCTCTCCACCGTGCGGCCGGCCCGGATGATGCTCACGCGGTCACAGAGCGCCTCGACCTGGGCGAGGATGTGGCTGGACAGCAGGACGGTCCGGCCCTCGGCCCGGATCTCCCGGACGACGTCCTGGAACACGACCTCCATCAGCGGGTCGAGGCCCGACGTCGGCTCGTCGAGCAGCAGCAGCTCGGCGTCCGAGGACAGCCCGGCCACGAGCGCCACCTTCTGCCGGTTGCCCTTGGAGTAGGTGCGGGCCCGCTTGGTCGGGTCCAGCTCGAAGCGCTCGATCAGCTCGTCGCGCCGCCGCGGGTCGAGGTCGCCGCGGAGGCGCCCGAACAGGTCGATGGTCTCGCCGCCGGTCAGCTTGGGCCACAGGTTCACGTCGCCGGGGACATAGGCGATGTGCTGGTGGAGCTGCACGGCGTCTCGCCACGGGTCGGCGCCGAGCAGCTCGACGTCGCCGGAGTCGGACCGCAGGAGGCCGAGCAGGATGCGGATGGTCGTCGTCTTGCCTGCGCCGTTGGGTCCCAGGAACCCGTGCACCTCGCCGGTGGCGACCGAGAGGTCGAGCCCGTCGAGCGCGCGCGTGGATCCGAAGGTCTTCACCAGGCCGGAGGCGCGGATCGCGGTGGTCACGCCTCCCGCTCTAACGAACTTTCACAAATTTGTCAACGTTCGATATGTTCAGAACTGTCTGGAGTCGCCGCGAGATCCAGCCGGCGCTTCAGGAAGTCGGACTGCTGCGCGAGCGACCGCAGGCCGATGCTGTTGGGGAACCCCGTGAACCCGTGGATGGACTCGGGGCAGACCACGATCTCGGCGTGGTTGCCGGCCGCGTCCCAGCGGGCGGCCATGAACAGCGAGTCGTCGAGCAGCGGG